>JAGNNA010000415.1 GCA_017990895.1 Reyranella sp. | reverse complement strand
GGTCTACCTGCAGAACGTCGACAGTGGCCGCCGCGAGCTGCTGGGCAACTTCCCCGGCATGAGCTTCGCGCCGCGCTTCTCGCCGGACGGAACCAAGGTCGTCATGAGCATCGCGGAGAACGGCCGTACCAACATCTACGAGATGGATGTGCGCGGCCGGCAACTCCGCCGCCTGACCAACTCGCCGGCGATCGATACCTCGCCGTGCTTTTCGGCTGACGGATCGCAGATCGTGTTCAACTCCGACCGCGGCGGTGCCCAGCAGCTCTATGTGATGAGTGCCGGCGGGGGCGGGGAGCGGCGCATCAGTTTCGGTGACGGACGCTACGCGACGCCGGTCTGGTCGCCGCGCGGCGACTTCATCGCCTTCACCAAGATCGGATCGGGCGGCTTCGGCATCGGCGTGATGCGCTCGGACGGCAGTGGCGAACGCATGCTGGCGAGCGGCTTCCTCGTTGAGGGTCCGACCTGGGCGCCCAACGGACGCGTGCTGATGTTCTTCCGCCAGCAGCCCAGCTCGGGCGGCCGCGCGGGTTCGGCCTCGCTGCACCAGATCGACATCACCGGCCGCTTCGAGCGGCAGGTGCCGACGCCGACCGATGCGTCGGACCCGGCCTGGTCGCCCTTGATTCCGCAGTAGCGAAATATATGATCTTCGCTGTCGGCCTGTGCGTACCCCTCGCCCGGGTCGATTCCGTCAGGGAGTGGATCGAAAAATGAGCATGATCAAGGCTTTGTCGGCCCTTGCCGCGATGTTCCTCATCGCAGCCTGCAGCAACAACGACACGCAGACGGCCTCGGCGGCCACCACGTCCGTGACGCCCGGATCGGTCGGCGACTTCCGCCAGAACGTCGGCGACCGCGTCTTCTTCGACACCGATTCCTCGACCGTGCGTGAGGACGGGCGCCAGACCCTGAATCGCCAGGCCGAGTGGCTGAAGAAGTACGGCAACTATCAGATTACCATCGAAGGCCATTGCGACGAGCGCGGAACGCGCGAGTACAACCTGGCGCTGGGCGAGCGCCGCGCCAATGCTGCGCGCCAGTACCTGATCGCGCAGGGCATCCCCGCGTCGCGCCTCAAGACCGTGAGCTACGGCAAGGAGCGTCCCGATCCGGTCGGCTCCGACGAAGCTGCCTGGGCGCGCAACCGCCGCGCCGTGACGGCTCTGGAGTAGAACCGCCTCGCACCGAGGCGAATGCAGGAAACGCCGGTCGTCATGCGACCGGCGTTTTCATTTGGAGGCGCGCCGGCCATGCCTGAAAATGGCCGCGTTTGATGTGAACAAAGCGTTGGTCATGAAGATCCTCCCATCCCGGCTCGTCCTCCTCGTTGCCCTCGCCTTGCCCACGGCGGCCGCGGCACAGCGCGGGGGAGACGCGGTCTACATCGAAGACCGCTTCAATCAGCTCCAGCAGTCGCTCACCAATCTGACCGGTCAGATCGAGCAGCTGCAGAATCGCAACGCGAGGCTGCAGCAGCAGATGGAGAAGATGCAGGCCGACTACGAGTACCGCATCGAGCAACTCGAGAAGGGTGGGGCCGGCAAGCCCGGCGGCGCCGCGCCGCGTCCAGGCGCGCAGGCTGCTGCTCCGGCGGCGCCAACGCCTCCCGCAGGCGCCGCCGCCAATGCCGACCAGCTGTACGACGAGGCCATCAAGAAGCTGCAGGAAGGCGACTACGCCGCCGCCGAACGGGGCTTCAAGACCTTCATTCAGCGCAACCCGCAGAGCAAGCTGGCCGGCAATGCGCTATACTGGTTGGGCGAGACCTATTACGCGCGTCGCGACTACAACAGCGCCCTCACGGCCTTTGCCGAGGGCTACAAGGTCTACAAGACGAGTCCGAAGGGGCCCGACAATCTCCTGAAACTCGGCATCACAATGGCCGTGCTGGGCCGCAAGCCCGATGCCTGCGCCGTGTTCTCGCGCTTCAGCCAGGATTATCCGCGGGCGACCGACCTGCAGAAGCGTCGGATCGAACAGGAGCGCCAGAAGAACGGCTGCGGGTGAGCGATCTCGCCGAGCCGCACCCCGTAGACGGAGCGACGTTCGCGCGCCTGATGGCGCCGTTCGGGCCTTTCGAGGTACGTCCCGAGCTGGCTGTCGCCGTTTCAGGCGGCCGCGACTCGCTCTGCCTCACCCTGCTCGCGCACGAATGGTCGACCGGGCGAGGCGGCCGGATTCTGGCGCTGATCGTCGATCATGGCCTGCGGCCCGAGTCGGCAACGGAAGCCTCGGGGACGGCCAACCTGCTGCGAGGCCGTGGCATCGAATGCCTCGTCCGGCGCTGGGGAGGCGCCAAGCCGCAGTCCGGCCTCCAGGAAGCGGCCCGTGCCGCCCGTTACCGGCTGCTGCGCGACGTCTGCCGCGAGCGCGGCATTCTCCACCTTCTGGTGGCCCACCATGCCGACGACCAGGCGGAGACGATCTCGATGCGTGCAGCGCGCGCCAGCGGTCCGGACGGGCTGGCCGGCATGGCGGCCCTCGTCGAGTGGCCCGAGGTTCGCCTCCTGCGGCCATTGCTCCCTGTGCCGCGGGCGCGCCTGTCGGCGACGCTCGTGTCGCGCGGCGTCGCCTGGATCGACGATCCTTCCAATACCGATCCGCGCTTCGAGCGGGCTCGCCTGCGCCTCGCGGGGGAGAGCGAGGCGGGGCGGCCGGATGCAGATCGAGTGCGCGCCGGCCGGGAGGTTCAGGCCGCCCGGGCGGGGGCCGCGGTCATCGAATCGCGGGAGGACGGTGGCGTGGCGTTCGACCGTACGGCCTTTGAGCGGCTGCCGCCCGACACCCGCACCCGGCTGGTGAGCCGTGTCGTGCAGGCTCTGGGAGGCGGCGACCATCCGCCACGACGCGACCGGCTCGACCGGGCGCTGGCCCGGATGTCCGCGGCGCCGAACCGCGGCAAATCGGGCCGGGGAGAGGATTTCACCCTGTCGGGCTGCCAATTCGCCCTGCGTCGGGCCGCCGGCTCGCGGCAGCTTGAGTGGATTGTCCGGCCTGAAAATGGCAGGAAAGGAAGGCAGCCCTTGATTCCCGCTGTATTTTTCGCTTGCGACCCGGCGGCCGCAACCCATGTTTGGTCGTAGCCCTCTTTAACGGAAGCCCTCAGTGAACCCGTTCAATCGTAACGCTGCCTTGTGGATCGTCATCGTCCTGCTGCTTGCGCTGCTCTACAGCGTCTTCCAGGGCGGGGCGACCCGGTCTCCCGGCAACACGGTCTCCTATTCGGACTTCGTCCGGGCGGTTGAACAGCGGCAGGTCCAGGATGTCCGCATCCAGGGCAACACAATCAGCGGCACCTTCCGCGAGCCGCGCAACGGCGTGCAGAAGTTCTCGACCTATGCACCGAGCACGCCGCCCGACGACCAGCTGATGCCGATGCTCATCAAGAACGTCGACCGCGTCGATGCGGGTCCGGCGGAAGAGGGCGTCAACCTCGGCAGCATCTTCGTGAGCTGGCTGCCCGTGCTCGTGCTGGTCGGCGTCTACATCTTCTTCCTGCGCCAGATGCAGAGCGGCACCGGCCGGGCCATGGGCTTCGGCAAGTCGAAGGCGCGCCTGCTGACCGAGAAGCACGGCCGCGTCACCTTCGACGACGTCGCCGGCATCGACGAGGCCAAGGGCGAACTCGAGGAGATCGTCGACTTCCTGAAGGACCCGCAGAAGTTCCAGCGCCTGGGCGGCAAGATCCCCAAGGGCTGCTTGCTGGTGGGCCCTCCGGGTACCGGCAAGACGCTGCTGGCGCGCGCCATCGCCGGCGAGGCCAACGTGCCGTTCTTCACCATCTCGGGCTCCGACTTCGTAGAGATGTTCGTGGGCGTCGGCGCCAGCCGCGTGCGCGACATGTTCGAGCAGGCCAAGAAGAACGCCCCTTGCATCGTGTTCATCGACGAAATCGATGCGGTCGGCCGCCATCGTGGCGCCGGACTCGGCGGCGGCAACGACGAGCGCGAGCAGACGCTGAACCAGTTGCTGGTCGAGATGGACGGCTTCGAGGCCAACGAGGGCGTTATCCTGATCGCCGCCACCAACCGTCCCGACGTGCTCGATCCCGCGCTGCTGCGGCCGGGCCGCTTCGACCGCCAGGTCATCGTGCCGAATCCTGACGTCGGGGGCCGCGAGAAGATCCTCAAGGTCCACATGCGCAAGGTGCCGCTGGCGCCGGACGTCGATCCGCGCGTGCTGGCCCGCGGGACGCCGGGCTTCTCCGGCGCCGACCTGGCCAACCTCGTGA
>JAGNNA010000414.1 GCA_017990895.1 Reyranella sp. | reverse complement strand
GCCCTAGGTAGCCCAGCTCGCGGCGTGTCACGATCACCGCTTCACACCCTGCGCGGCAGCGGTATTGCCGAACGAGGAAGAGGCCTCAGCCTCAGGACATCGCCCGACGACGGGCGACTTCGACCAGGGCGCGCGAGCTGTCGCCGGAGGAGGATTTGTTGCGCTTCACCTGCCCGCACTTCAGGCATCTGTGCACGATCACGTAGCGGCCGCGCGCCTGCTCCACGGCAATCGGTTCCATCATCCCGCCGCAGCCAGCGGCCCGGTCTCCCGGATTTTCGTCGACGTGCTTACTGAAAAGACAGGCTGGACAGTGATTGGTGAAGCCGTTGCCCTCGACCTCGGCGCCACAATGCTCGCAGGTGAAATTCTCGATGTTGCGGGTGAAGAGACGGGCCATACCCTCAGTTTCGCATTGCCCCCGTACCGGCGCACACGAAAAAGGGCGGGTACCGCATGGCACCCACCCTTGATTCGTCCTACCCAGATGCGATCAGCGGTAATAGCCGTAGTCGTTACGAGGCGCCGTCGCGGCGCCGATCGCCGCGCCGCCCAAGCCACCCACGACCGCGCCGGCTACGGGAGCACCCATCGTAGAGCCCACCACGGCGCCCGTGCCGGCGCCGATCGCACCACCCGTCAGGGCACGGTCGGTGGGATTGTTGCCACAGGCGGCGACACCCAGGCCGAGCGCCGCAACGATCGCGATATTGGTGAACTTCAGCATGAGAATCTCCTGCGCGTGAATTGTTGACCAAACAACGACGGAAGAGGTCCGTCGGTTGCGTTCACGGAATCGCGCGCTATCCGCGATCACGCGGTGAACACGGCCTCAAAACGCAAGAAAGCCGGCAATCCTATGGATGGCCGGCTGGATCAAGCGGACGATACTGACGGTAGAAGGTCTCCGGTCGCAGCCGACGCCACTCGGGGAGAGGGGTTGGAAGGCCGCAACCGGAGTGCCGGACCGTGAAGTCCGGCTTTCCCTCTAACGCGCGCCGCACCGGCTCGTTGCCGGTGTGGCCGACTTGCGATGACGATTCGTCTTATTGGATGACGATTTCGACGCGGCGGTTCTGCGGCTCGCGGACGTTCGGGCCGGTCTGCACAAGCAGGCCCTGCTCGCCACGGCCCACCACCGCGATCGCGGTCGCCGGCACGCCTTCGCGCACCAGCGCGTCTTTGACGGCGTTCGCACGACGCAGCGACAGCGCCATGTTGTAGGCCTCGGTGCCCGACGTGTCGGTGTGGCCCGTCGCCGTAATGCGGGCGGTGCCCTTCAGCTTGTAGGCGCCCGCGGCCTGCTTGATCGTGGTCAGGGCCTGAGCCGACAGGTTCGAGCGATCCCAGTCGAAGAACACCATGAACGACGGCGGCGCGACCATCGGCGGAGCCGGCGGCGGCGGCGGCGGGGGCGAGACGAACTTGTAGGTCACGCCGGCCAGCGCCAGGATGTTGTTGTTCTGGAAGCTCACGTTGCCGAACGGCGTGTTGACGCTGGGGCTGGTCGTACCGACGTAGCGGCCCTCGACCATGAACCGGAGCTGCTCGCTCACATTATAGGCAACGCCGACCATGCTCTGGTAGGCGAACTGCGTGCTGCCCAGCGAGCTGTTGCTGTCGACGAACGCGACGCCCGCGCCGGCGCCGATGTACGGCGTGATGACCGAGGTCGGCATGAAATCGTACAGCAGGTTCGCCATCACATTGAGCTGGCCGACCTTGCCGTTGATCGCCGTGCCGGGAATGTTGGCCGAGGTCGGGATCTGGCCGTAGCCGACCTCGAGTTCGAGGCGCGGACCCACGAAATCATAACCGGCCTTGCCGCCGACGGCCCATCCCGTCCAGGTGTTGACGTTCGACGTAGAGCCGATGAACCAGGCCGCGCCGCCGCCGGCGCCGATATAGAAGCCTTCCTGGGCGTTGATCGACTGCGCCTGAACCGCGGCCGGGGCAAGAGCCATGAAAGCCGCCGCTACAATGAGTTTCTTCATTCGAATATCCCCGCTCGTTAAGGAACCACGAACGGACAATTCGCCTGCCCCGATTTGGTTGCAATGCCGCCCCACTCGCCGCAACAGGAACCAAGAGTGGTGCATATCGGTCACAAAATCGGTGTGGTATCGAACCGAGAAATCACACCTGCAGTCGCCGCGCGGAAACTCAGACGGGCCTTGCCTTGCGGGGCAGATCGAGCGACCTCATCATCATTGCCATGAACGGCTTCCGAAACATCAGGGTCTCACCCGTCGCCGGCGCGCTCGGGGCGGAGATCAGTGGTGTCGACGTGAGCGCACGGCTCGACGACGATACCGTTGCCGAAATCCGGCGCGCGCTGCTCGAGCACCTGGTGATCTTCTTCCGCGGCCAGAATCTGGACGATGCCAGCCACAAGGCCTTCACCCGCCGCTTTGGCGATATATTCATCCACCCCAATTTCAACACTGGAACCGGCGATCCGGAGATCGTGCGGGTCGTGCGTGCCCCCGGCGACGAGCGCATCGTGGGCGAAGAGTGGCACTCCGACACCACGATGATGCCCAAGCCACCGATGGGCGCCATCCTCTATGCGCTCGAGGTTCCGCCCTATGGCGGCGACACGCTGTTCGCCAACCAGTATCTCGCCTACGAGAGCCTGTCCGACGGCATGAAGTCGATGCTGGCTGGCCTGCGCGCCGTGCACAGCGACATCCGGGTCGCGGGCCCCGCCGCGGGGATGAACGCGCGCCGCGCGATCAAGGTGCGTGAGGATTCGAACTGGCGCCCGACCGAGAGCTTGCATCCGGTCGTCCGGACGCATCCCGAGACCGGCCGCAAGTGCCTGTTCGTGAACCATTCCTATTCCTGCCGTTTCGAGAACATGACGGACCGCGAGAGCAAGCCACTGCTCGACTTCCTTATGGATCACGGTCACCGCCCGGAATTCACCTGCCGCTTCCGCTGGGAGGCCGGCTCGATCGCCTTCTGGGACAATCGCTGCACCAAGCACCTGGCGATCCACGACGCCGGCCCGTTCCACCGCCGCATGCAGCGCACCCAGATCGCCGGCGACGCCGTCGTCTGAACGTCGACGGCGCCGGGGAATCGCTACTTCTTCTCGATGTTCCAGAAGACCGGCACGGGCGAAACCACACTGCCGGTCACGTTCTTCCGGATCGCCATCGCGTTGTTGTACTGGCCGAGGAAGGCATGCGTCGGGACCTCGGCGGCGCGCAGCTGGAGCTTCTCGACGATCTCCTTGCGCCTCGCCTCGTCCACCTCGTCGGCGAAGGCGTTGCGCAGGCGGGTGATCTCCTCGTCGCACGGCCAGCCGAACCAGGCCTTGTCGCAGGCCGCGCTGATGAAACTGTAGGTCAGCGGATCGAGCGAATCGGCACCCGAGGTCGAGGTGATGAGCACGTTCCAGCCGCCCTTCTCCGGCGGGTCCTTCTTGGCGCGGCGCGCGACCAGCGTCTGCCAGTCCATCGACTGCATGTCGACCTTCATGCCGGCCTTCTCCATCAGCGACTTGGCGATCGGCGCCATGTTGGTCAGCACGTAGAGATCGGTCGAATGCAGCAGCACGACCGGCGTGTTGTCGTAGCCGCCTTCGGCCAGCAGCTGCTTGGCCTTGGCGAAGTCGCTTTCGTACTTGTCCGCGAAGCCCGCCGTCGTCTCGTAGGGCCCGCCGCACATGAACATGGCCTTGCAGACGGTGTAGTACTCGGGATCGCCGATGACGCCGTTCAGGAAGTCCTTCTGGTTCAGCGCATAGAGCATCGCCTGCCGGTTCTTGGCATTGTCGAACGGCTTATGAAGCTGGTTGAAGCGATAAATGTACTGGTTGCCCCACTTGTTTGTGGTCACCATCGAGACGTTGCGGTCCTTCTTCAGCAGCGGATAGAGATCGTGCTGCGGTGCCTCGATGATGTCGATCTCGCCGGCCTGCAGCGCATTCACCGCGGTCTGCTGGTCCGGGATGGCGACCCATTCGACCCTGTCGACCTTGGCGATCTTGCCGCCGGCCAGACCGGAGGCCGGCTCCGGCCGCGGCTTGTACTTGGGGTTCCTGACGTAGACGGTCCTGTCGCCGGGCTTCCACTCGTCGGCCTTGAAGATGAAAGGGCCGGAGCCGACGAACTCCTTGATCTGGTCGGTTACCGGCGTCTCGGCGACGCGCTTGGGCATGATGAAAGGATTGCCGGACGGCTTGGACAGGGCCTGCAGCACGACCCCCGTCGGCGCCTTCAACACGATCTGGAAGGTCTTTGCAT
>JAGNNA010000413.1 GCA_017990895.1 Reyranella sp. | reverse complement strand
GAAATAGACGGTGCCGGAATAGCTGTCGGCGATTTCCTTCGGCTCCCGTCCGGGCGGCGTATCGGGACCGGCTTCGCACAGCAGCACCTTGTTGGCGCTGCGGGCGGACAGCCGATTGGCCATGACCGAGCCTGCCGACCCGCCGCCGACGATGATGTAGTCGTACACTTGGCATTTCCCCGTTTATTGCGGCCACGCTAGCACGGATGGGGCCGGTTGTGGGTGTCTGCTTGCCGGGTTGTGTGAAGCCTGCAATCGTCGGGAAAAGCCAGCCAGGGAGGTTTCGTATGCCGGACGTCAATGCCGCAAACGCTGATGTCGCCACTCCTGAATTGATGAAGGCGATCTCCGCTGCCTTCAACAGCCGCGATGTCGATCGCATCGTTTCCCACTTCACCGACGACGCCACCTTCTGGCTGGCGCGGGGCCCCGAACCGGTCGGCCGCACGCTTGCGGGCAAGGAGACGATCCGCAGGACCCTGGCCGAGCGCTTCAAGGTGATCCCGGACATGCGGTGGGACCACAAGGAGTACATCTATGCCGGCAACCGGGCGATCTCGGTCTGGACGGTGAAGGGCAAGGGCGCCGACGGCGAGGATCTGAATTACCAAGGCTGCGACATCTACACGTTCCGCGGCGGCAAGATTTGCACCAAGGACACCTACTGGAAGATCGTCGAGAAGAAGGATCGCCTGTGATGGCCCACGATCTCGTCATTCGCGGCGGCACGGTCGTAGACGGCTCCGGCGCCAAGCGCTTCGCGGCCGATGTCGGCATCAAGGACGGGATGATCGCGGAGATCGGGCGCATCACCTCCACGGCGGCCCGCACGATCGATGCCGATGGGCTGATCGTCTCGCCGGGCTTCATCGACGGCCACACCCACATGGATGCGCAGGTTGCCTGGGATCCGCTGGGCAGCTGTTCCTGTTGGCACGGGGTCACGTCGGTGGTGATGAGCAATTGCGGCTTCGCACTGGCGCCCTGCAAGCCCGAGGATCGCGACCTCTACGCGCGCTGCCTCTCCGCGGTCGAGGACATCCCGACCGAGGCGATGGCCGCTGGCATCGACTGGACCTGGGAGACCTTCCCGGAGTATCTCGCGACCGTCGAGCGTCTGCCCAAGGCCATCAACTACGGCATGTATATCGGCCACTCGGCACTGCGCATGTACGCGATGGGCAAGCGGGCCTTCACCGAGAAGGCGACCGAGGACGAGATGGTCAGCATGGCCGATCTCGTGAAGGAGGCTCTGCGCGCAGGGGCCATGGGCTTCTCCAGTTCGCGCGCCTCCACGCACGTGACGCCGGACAATACGCCGGTCGCCAGCCGGATCGCCGAGTGGGAGGAGATCGACCGCATCGTGGCGGCCATGGCCGAACTCGATGCCGGCATCTTCCAGGTGGGACCGGACATTGCCAGCGGCCCGGCGCACCGTGCCTTCCTCGCGCGGCTGCGCGAGCTGGCGCTCGCCTACAGGCGCCCGGTCATGTTCGGCGTGCTGGCCACCAAGCAGGGCGACGATCCGACCGGCTGGGCTTACCAGACACGCTACATCGACGAGACCGTGGCCGCCGGCGGCCGCATGTTCGGCCAGGGCACGACCCGTTCGATCAATGCGATCTTCTCGCTGAAGTCCTACCTGCCGTTCGACGTGCTGCCGGCCTGGCGCAAGGTCCGCGACCTGCCGATGGAGGAGCAGAAGCGGCGGCTGGCCGATCCTGAAGTGCGGCGCGAACTGGTGGCGGCCGAGGAGCGCATGAAGCCGCGCGACAACGTCTTCCAGGGCGGAGGGGCGGCGACCACCGATCCCCGCAGGCCGGACTATTCCAATCTCTACGCACTGAACGGCATCGACTGGGACGATCCCACGGTCGAGCAGCTTGCCCGGGCGCGCGGGCAGCATCCGGTCGAGGTCATGATCGACCTCTCGCTGGCCAACGAGAACCAGGTCTACGTCCAGCCGCTGGTCAACGAATCGCCAGACGACGTGCTCGGCATCCTGAAGCACGAGCGCACCCTCGCGACCTTCTCCGATTCGGGCGCCCATGTCGCCCAGGAGATGGGCTCGTCGCTGCAGACGCATCTGCTCAGCTACTGGGTACGCAAGCGCGCGGCCTTCACGCTGGAAGAGGGGGTGAAGAAGATCACCCGCGACAATGCCCTCGCCTGGGACCTGACCGACCGGGGCCTTGTCCGCGAGGGCTACCGGGCCGATCTGGTACTGTTCGAGGAGGATCGCATCCGGCCGACATTGCCGACGGTCGAACGCGACCTGCCGGGCGGTGCCCGCCGGCTCGTCCAGAAGGCGGAGGGGATCAGGGCGACTTTGGTGAACGGCGCCGTGGCGTTCGAGAACGGGGAGGCGACGGGTGCCTATGCCGGCACCGTGCTCAAGGGGCAGCTTGCCCGTTGACGGGCTCTTGCCACTTCAGCTGGCGAGGTCCAAGACGGTTCCGATGGTTTTGCAGGCTGATGGTTCTGCAGCCGTCTGTATGCGCGGCCACGAGACCCTGACAAGCAGCAATGGAAGACGCCGTCTACGACTATGAAACTAGAATCCCGGCGGGGTTCTATGACAAGGTCTATCGGCGGAAATTCGGCGTACGCTATTGCTGGCACGACCTGAAGTTCCGGGCGGTCGCGGCTCTCCTCGGTAGTCCCCGCCGGGTGCTCGACATCGGCTGCGGGCCGGGCACCTTCATCGGCAATTATCTGCCAGGCGTCGAGGCGCTCGGCATCGACATCAGCACCGCGCAGATCGAGTACGCCACACGGACCTACGGAAGTTCGGCGCACTGCTTCTCCAACTCGTCTCCCGCCAGACTCTCCGAGGCCGGCGAGCGCTTCGACGCGGTCACGGTGATCGAACTGATCGAGCACCTGACGCCGGCGGCGGCGATCCGCCTGCTCTCCGAGGCGCGCGCCCTGTTGGCACCGGGTGGTGTGCTCGTCGTGACGACACCCAACTACAGCTCGCTCTGGCCGGTCATCGAACTCGGCGTCAACGCCCTGTCGCCGGTTACTTACATCGAGCAGCATATCAACAAGTACCGGCGTGGCCTGCTCGCCGCCCATCTCTCTTCCGCCGGCTATGGCGATGTCTCGGTCAGGACTGCCCTGGGATTCGCGCCCTTTGTCGCGGCGTTCGGGCTGGGGGCAGCCAATGCATTGCACGCCATCGAGACCGGCGTGAACCATTTCGGGATCGGCAATCTCCTTCTGGCCACGGCCCGGCCGTGACGGCGACCCAGGGACTGATTTGCCTCGTCGCGGCGGCGCTGCTGATTGCCGAGGTGGCCGTGCTCGGGTCGAGATCTGCCTTTCTGGTCGCAGGCCTCGCGACGGCGGCCGTGGCCCTCGCCCTCGTCCATCAGATAGCGAGACGGCGGGGGGAAGGGCCCGATTCGGTGCTCTACGCAGTGGGGCTGCTCGGCGCCATCGCGGGCTATTGCTATCTGGCGCTGGCGCCATCGGGAGCCATCTCGCCACAGGACGAAGTGATCGAATGGGGCCGAATGGACAAGCGTGCCCTGATCTTCGGCTATCTCGGCATCGGGGCATTCATCGCTTTCCACTGGCTCTGGGCGGCCTTCGTATACGGCGTGCCGCCGGCCGTTCGTCCGCCGGCCGCCGTCGCGGCATCTGGATGGCCCGCGCGGGTTCTGGGCGCGTTCGCCATAGCCGTCCTTGCCTATTGCTGGCTCGGCCTCCCGGCGCTGCGCGGCGCCGACCTCATTGGTGGTGACGGTCTCGCGAAGTTCTACGACGTCCACTCCCACGTTCACCTGAGCGCCCTGCAGCAGATCAGGCTCGGCGCCATACCCTATCTCGAGGCGCAGACCCAGTACGGGCCCGGAAACCAGCTGCTGCTGGGCGCTCTCACGGACTTCGTGCATTTCAGCAACCACGGCTTCCTTGCCGCCAACCTCCTGCTCAACGCCGTTTGCGTCATTCTCTTCTTTGTCGTCGTGCAGCAATTCCTTGGCGTCGGCTGGGCCGTTGCCGGGCTGCTCGGCTGGATCCTGTGGCCGAGCCCTGCCGAGCGGATCGATTTGGCGGGATGGGCCGTGCTCACGCGATGGCTCGTGATTCCCATTCTCTCGCTGTGGCTGGCGTGGCTGCTTCTGGGGCCTGGGTCGGCGCGACGCGGCGGGTTGGCGGCCGTTGCGGCAGGGGCGCTTTGGGGGCTGGGTGGTTTCCTCAGCCAGGAGAGCCTGAGCGGCGGACTTCTCGTCCTCTTCTTCTCGCTCGCAC
>JAGNNA010000412.1 GCA_017990895.1 Reyranella sp. | reverse complement strand
TCTCGATCCTGCTTGCCGGGGTGGACGCCTCCCTGATCGACGCTGGCGATTTCGTCTTCGGATAGGCCCATGGCGGGGCGCGGCATCGGCATCCGGGGCGGCCGAATCCGGGTCGGGGTCGGCCGCCTGCCCGCCCTGCGTCCGGTCAGAAGATGAAGCTCGCATTGCTGAAGTCGGCCGCCGTCAGCGGCTGGCCATCCATCGTGGTCAGAAGGATGGCTTCGCCGCCGACGCCGATGCGCGCGCCCGAAGCGGTGGACGAGATGGTCAGTTGCGCCACGGAATAGATCATGTCGAAATCCGACAGGTCGATCCGGTCGATGCCGCGCTCATAGTCGGTGATGAAGTCGTAGGCGCCGTCCTCGACGAAGACGAAGGTGTCGGCGCCGATTCCGCCCTGGAGCCTGTCGATGCCGCCGCCGTCGACCAGACGGTCGTTGCCGCGCATCCCCCAGAGCGTGTTGCGCGCGTCGGTGCCGACAAGAAAATCGTCGCCGATGCCGCCGACCGCATCCCTGGCCGGCCCGCTGGGCGCGACCATGTTGCCGATCGCCCCGAGATCGAGGCTGAACTGGGTGAGCCCGGCCTCGGTCGTGCTGCTGACGAAGACCTGGATGTCGCCGCCGACATTGACCGTCTCGATGGCCGCGACGGCGGCAAGTGTGGTCGCGGCGGTGTCGACTGCGTTGGCGAGGAAATAGAGGCGCCCGTCCGGGCCGAGTTCGAACAGGCTCATGCCGCCATCGTTGCCTCCGGCCAGAACGAAGGCGCGTCCGTTCAGTTCGAATGTGTCGAGCGCGGTGACCGAGCGAAAGCGCGTGTCGAGCGTGTCCCAGACCATGTCGCGGAAGCCGAGGCTTCCGTCGGCGCCGACCTCGTAGACGGTCAGGTTGCTGCTTCCGGTCGCGCCAACGACGAGGAAGTCGCCTCCATCTGCCGAGACGGTGGCAAGCCGCGTCGGCTGATAGATCCCGACGCCCTTCATGCCGAAGACCGTGCCGATGACCGAGAGTGTCCCGCTGCCGTCGACCGCGAGGCTGGTGATGCCGTGCTCGATGCTCGACGCGGCGAAAAGGAGCTGTGTCGATCCGGCCTTGAGGCTCGCCAGAGCCGATATATTGGCAAGCGCGCGGGATGCGTCGTCGGCCAGACTGCCGACATGAGCAAGCGTCGGCCCCGCAGAGAGATCGAACACGTCGAGGCCGGAGCCGGTTGCACGGCCGGCGATCATGAGGCTGTGGGTGCCGAACGAAACCAGTTCGATGGAGCCGAACGCGGCGGTCGACTGCGGAATCGGCGGGATCGTCCGGACGGCGAGAAGGCTGCCGTCCGTCCCGAGATTGCGGAAGGCGATCTGGTCGTCGTAGCGGCCGGCCGTCGTCACGAACGTCTGGCCGCCGAGGGTCACCAGTTCGATGTCGCAGGCACCGTATGTGCCGGTCCTGGAGCTCGCCAGCGCCTCGCCTAGGAAACCGGCGGCGAGACCGGCGCCGAGGCCGAACGTCGCCAGCCCCCCCGTCGTCTCGGACGCGGTATAGAGCCGCAGCCCGCCCTGAAAGCTGCCGACGGTCATGCTTGTGATGCCGGTGGAGGCGGTGAACGCCCCGCCCTGGTGGACTGCCCGCAGGATGAATGATGCCATCGGCCCGATCGTCCTTCCCGATTCGGGTCCTAGTCTCACGCCGGACAAGCTACGGCCCGGTTAACCCGTCTCCCGACTCCTGCCCGGCGCGGAACGCCGGCCTCCTTCCGGGGATAACGGAAATTTAGGGCAATCGGCGCCACAAGAACGGGACGCAGGCAACCGGAACGATCACCGTGACCAGACCCACAGACCCGCTCTACGGTTCGCAATGGCATCTTGCCCAGATCGGTGACCTTGAGACCGCCTGGGACTACTTCACCGGAAGGAATGTCCGGATTGTCGTCTATGACGACGGGGTGGAAGCAGCGCACCCCGATCTCGACGGCAACTATTCCGCCGCGGGCGCGTTCAGCTTCGGCGGGGTCACCTACACCTCCGCCCCGACCTCGACCTTCGGGCACGGAACCGCGGTCGCCGGCCTGATCGCGGCCGAAGCCTTCAACGGAACCGGCGGGGTCGGCGTCGCCTGGGGATCGTCGGTCGCATCGCTGAACTTCCTCGATGAGGTGCAGGCGGCGGCGGACCCGGTGATTCTCGCGGCGCTCCGCAACGCCGCGACCTTTGACGTGATGAATAACAGCTGGGGATTCACGCCGCTGTTCCGTCCCGAGCAGTCGCTGCTCACTCCGTCCAGCCAGGCCGCCGCCGCTGCGGCCGCGTTCGCCGATGTCGCGGCCACGGGGCGCGGCGGTCTCGGCACGATCATCGTCAACTCGGCCGGAAACAGCGGATTGAACGCGAATGGCGACGGGACGCTGGCCAGCCGACAGGTCCTGGCGGTAGCCGCAACGGACCGGTACGGCCATGTCACAAGCTATTCCAACTGGGGCGGCAACATCCTAGTTTCGGCGCCCGACGCCGCCGTCACCACCGATCTGACAGGAGTCGGCGGCTACAACACCTTCGGCTCCACCGACGGCGACCCGGTCGCCGACACGAACTATACCTCGATCTTCGGCGGAACCTCGGCTGCGGCGCCACTTGTCACTGGCGTCGTCGCGCTGATGCTCGAAGCCAACGCGTCGCTCGGCTGGCGCGACGTCCACAACATCCTCGCGCTCACGGCGAGGCACACCGGATCAGCCCTCGGCCCGGGACCCGCCAACCAGGAAATCGACGGCTGGCATGTCGCCGGCACCGGCACATGGAACGGCGGCGGGATGGGCTTCAGCGCCGACTACGGATTCGGCATGGTCAATGCTCTTGCAGCCGTAAGCCTCGCCGAAGTCTGGCACGTCATGAACGGGGCACCGCAGACATCTGCCAACGAGGCGTCGGCCTCGGCCAGCTACAACGGGGTCATCGCAATTCCCGACCGCGGCACGGCCACGGCTCAGGTCACCGTGACCCAGGCGATCGAGGTCGAGACCGTCATGGTCACGGTCAACCTCAGCCATTCCGATGCCTCGGACCTGACGCTCACCCTCATCGCGCCGGACGGCAGCATGTTCATGCTCATGCGGAACGATGCCGACCCCGACCTGATGGACAACGGCTTTGCGTGGCGATTCGCCGTCGAGGGCGCGCGGACGCTCGGTGGCGCCGGGATATGG
Organism: Reyranella sp.; assembly: GCA_017990895.1. Lineage (GTDB taxonomy): Bacteria > Pseudomonadota > Alphaproteobacteria > Reyranellales > Reyranellaceae > Reyranella. The sequence continues at coordinate 1,062 of JAGNNA010000412.1, read as the reverse complement.
CGCCTGAAGGTCGACGACGGGGCGGCATTTGACACCGGCACGATCCGAGGCTTCAGCGTCGAGATCTTCGGAAGCACGCCGAATGGCCATCGGGTCCACACTTTCACCGATGATTTCCTGATCTATCGCGACATTTCCCCCGCGCGAGGCCAACTCATGTCGACCAGCGCCGGCGACTGGCTCAATTTCACGGCGGTGAGCGGCAACATGTCGCTTACCCTCGCTGCGGGGCAGACGATTCGCGTGGGCGGCGTCGACTGGGTCACGCTGCATCCCCGATCGGGCTTTTCACGCCTCGTGACCGGCAGCGGCAACGACACGGTCAACGGCGCGGCCGGCGCCGACGTCATCCATGCCGGCATCGGGCATGACTGGCTCGCGGGCGGCGACGGCGCAGACGAGCTTCACGGCGGCCGCGGCAACGACACGCTCTCGGGCGGCAACCACTTCGACACAATCCGCGGCGGCGACGGCGACGACCGCGCCTGGGGCGGCAATGGCCGCGACCTTGTCTTCCTCGGCAACGGCAACGACGTCTTCTGGGACAACGCGCAGAACGACGCCAACGGCCATGACACGATCTGGGGCGGCGCCGGCAATGACACGGTCAACGGCGGCGGCGGCAACGAGGTGATCTACGGCGAGGCCGGGGCCGACTCGCTCCTCGGCGGCATCGGCAACGACACGCTCTACGGCGGGGACCAATACGACACGATCCGCGGCGGCGACGGCGACGACCGCGCCTGGGGCGGCAATGGCCGTGATCTGATCTTCCTCGACAATGGCAACGACGTCTTCAACGACAACACGCAGAACGACGCCAACGGCCATGACACGATCTGGGCCGGCGCCGGCAACGACACGGTGAACGGCGGCGGCGGCAACGAGCTGATCTACGGCGATTGGGGCAACGACTCACTCATCGGCGGCATCGGCAACGACACGCTCTACGGTGGCGACAACTACGACACGATCCGCGGCGGCGACGGGAATGATGTCGCCTACGGCGGCAATGGCCGCGACCTGATTTTCCTCGGCAACGGCAACGACGTCTTCTGGGAC
>JAGNNA010000084.1 GCA_017990895.1 Reyranella sp. | reverse complement strand
TCGCGCCGCTCGACGTCGAGCGCCGGGAAGCCTTCACGCCAGGCAAGAACCCGCTGTTCGAGCATGTCGAGGTGCGCTTCTTCCTGGCGCGGCGAGCCGGCAGGGTGGTCGGCCGGATCTCGGCCCAGATCGATCGCGCCCATCTCGAGCGATACGACGACAGCACCGGCCATTTCGGCTGCCTGGCCGCCGAGGACGATCCGGCGATCTTCGCCGCCCTGTTCGCGGCGGCCGAGAGCTGGCTGCGGGCCAAGGGCATGAAGCACGTGACCGGTCCGTTCAGTCTCTCGGTTAACGAGGAGGTGGGCCTGCTGATCCACGGATTCGACAGCCGACCGGTCTTGATGGTGCCCTACGATCCGCCTTACTCCGGACCGAGGGTCGAGGCCTGCGGATACGTGAAGGCCAAGGACGTCTTCTCCTACGACTACGACGTCCAGAACGCGCCCGAGACGATCGGCGCCAAGCTGCTCGCGCGTGGCGGGCTGGAAGGCCGGGTCAAGGTGCGCACGGCCAACATGAAGATGTTCGATGCCGAGGTGCGCACGCTCGTCTCCATCTTCAACGACGCCTGGAGCGACAATTGGGGCTTCGTGCCCTTCACCCAGGCCGAGATCGACCATGCCTCCAAGGCCTTCGGGCCGGTGATCGTGCCGGAACTCGCCGTGTTCGTGGATGTCGACGACGAGAGCGTGGCCTTCATCGTGGCGCTCACCAACCTCTACGAGGCGGTGGAGGAGTTCGGCGGCAAGCTCGGGCCCATCAACCTCGCCAAGCTGCTGTGGCGGCTCAAGATTGCCGGTGTCGGCAGCACTCGCGTGCCTCTGATGGGCGTGAAGAAGAAGTTCCGCAATCATCCGCTGCTCGGCGCCGGCCTTGCCATGATCGCGATCGATACGCTGCGGGCGAACGGCAAGCGGCTGGGCAAGACCTCGGCCGAGCTGGGCTGGATCCTCGAGGACAACAAGGCGACCAACAACATCATCCGCTCGGTCGGCGGGGTGCACTACAAGACCCACCGCATCTACGAGAAGGTGTTGCAAGGGTGAACGCGCCGGCGCCCTCGCGGCCGCCGAAGCCGCCCTCCGCCTTCGCGCCGCTCGCCAACCGGTCGTTCCTGGCGATGTGGATCGCCAACCTGATGTCGAACGTCGGCGGCTGGATGCAGACCACGGGCGCCGCCTGGGAAATGACCAGCCTGACGCAGGAGCCGATCTTCGTGGCCCTGCTGGCGGCCGCCGGCACCCTGCCGATGTTCCTGTTCTGCTTCTTCGCCGGCATCCTGGCCGACCGGTTCGACCGCCGCCGCTACATCATCTGCTGCCAGGTCTGGATGATGGGCGTGGCCGCAACCTTGGCCGTCCTGGCCTATTTCGGCCTGCTCAATCACTGGAACCTGCTGGCGCTGTCCTTCTGCATGGGGCTGGGCAACGCGATGAACGCGCCGGCCTGGCATGCGGTGGTGCCCGAGATCGTCAGCGGCCCGCAGCTGCGCCCGGCCATCGCCCTGAACAGCGCCGGCTTCAACCTCGCCCGCACCATCGGCCCGGTCATCGGCCAGCTCCTGCTGGGCCTGGTCGGCGTTTTCCTGCTCTTCGCCATCAATGCTTTCACTTATGTGGGCGTGATCCTGGCCATGCGCGCCTGGAAGCGGCCGGCCGAAGCCCGCGCCGCCCAGCGCCGCGAGACCTTCGGCGAGGCGGCACGTGCCGGCATCGCCTTCGTGCGCGGCTCGGCCGAACTCCGGGCGATCTTCGCGCGCGGCCTCTGCTTCTTCGTGCCGGGAATCGCCATGGGCACGCTGCTGCCGGTGATCGGCCGCTTCGAGCTCGGCCTCGACGAGTTCACCTTCGGCATCCTCTACGGCGTGTTCGGCACCGGTGCGGTCGTCGCGGCCTTCGCCCTGCCGACCGTGAACCGGCTGCTCGGCCCCGATCGCGCCAACATCTGGGCGATGGGCGTCTCGGCCGCCGCCACGCTCGTGGCGGCGCTCGCCATGACGCCGCTCGTCGTCGGTGCCGTCGTGGCCATCAACGGGGCCTGCTGGATCACCGTCATCGCCAACAACGGTGCCTCCGTACAGATGATCCTGCCCAACTACATGCGCGCGCGGGGCATGGCGGTTCACCAGATGGTCTTCTTCGGCGCCATGGTGCTGGGTGCGCTGCTGTGGGGAAAGATCGCCAACTTCTTCGACGTCCGCACCGCGCTTATCGGTTCCGTCGTGATGCTGGTTCCGCTCACCGTGCTGGCCGCGTCGATCAAGCTTCCGGGGGCGTCGGTGCCGCGCGTCTGACCTGATTTGTGCCGCCACCACCACAAGACGCTCACGAATTCGCAAGGCGGGGCAGATTCTGCTTGTAACCGCGTCGATTAGTTGTAGATAGCCAACGTACAAGACGCCCAACGCACGTGCCGCTGGCCCTATGTGGTTACGCAACGACGGAAAGTGTTCTTTTTGGCAGTGCCGGTTTCGAGCCGGGTCCGGGAAGGAGCTTCTGAGATGGTTGCACACCGCGCGGGGCGCGTTCCCCGCTATTATGTCCTTTGCCCGGCACTCATCCGGGCCTCCTTCCCCGCTCAGCCGCTCAAACGGATTTTAGCTCAGTCGAGTATCGGCTGACGTATCGTGCCACGCTTGGCGCCGTACGTCATCGTTCGATCCTCTTCCGACAGACTGACTATCCATACGGGGAACCCCCCAGCGATGACCGAGCGTATTTTCCGTTATCTCCGAGAGCAGCAGCCCGAGACCCCCTGCCTCGTGATCGACCTCGACGTGGTCGAGAGCAACTTCCGCCGCATGCGCGAGCTGCTGCCGACGGCGCACATCTTCTACGCCGTGAAGGCCAATCCAGCCGCACAGGTGTTGGCTCGTCTAGCGACGGCCGGCTCCAAGTTCGACACAGCGAGCCGCGGCGAGATCGAGATGGTGCAGGCGACCGGCGTCTCGATGGATCGCGTCTCCTTCGGCAACACGATCAAGAAGGAGAAGGACATCGCCTGGGCCTACCAGCAGGGCGTGCGCCTGTTCGCCTTCGACAGCGAGGCGGAGCTGCGGAAGCTCGCCCGCGTGGCACCGGGCGCCCGCGTGTTCTGCCGCGTGCTGGTCGATTGCGGTGGCGCCGAATGGCCGCTCAGCAAGAAGTTCGGCTGCGCACCCGAGATGGCCAAGGACCTGCTACGCAAGGCGCAGGACTGGGGCCTCGACGCCTACGGCATCTCCTTCCATGTCGGCAGCCAGCAGACCGACCTCGACCAGTGGGACAAGGCGCTGAGCCAGGTCTCGCAGATGTTCTTCGCGCTGGCCGAGGCCGGCGTCGACCTGCGCATGGTCAACCTGGGCGGCGGCTTCCCGGCGCGCTATCGCGCCGAGGTGAGCGGTTTGGAGGCCTATTGCGAGGCGGTGACGCGCGCGCTGGTGCGCCATTTCGGCAACCACATGCCCGAAGTCATCATCGAGCCTGGCCGCTCGATGGTGGGCGACGCCGGCGTGATCCAGAGCGAGGTCGTCCTGGTCTCGCGCAAGGCGGCGGGCGACCGCAAGCGCTGGGTCTACCTCGACATCGGCAAGTTCTCGGGCCTGGCTGAGACGATGGACGAGAGCATCAAGTACCGGCTGCGTACGCCCGGCGAGGGCACGCGCATGGGGCCCGTGGTGCTGGCCGGCCCGACTTGCGACTCGGCCGACATCCTCTATGAAAAGACGGAGTATAAAATGCCTCTGTCCCTGAAGCCGGGCGACAAGGTCGAGATTCTCTCGACCGGCGCCTACACGACGACCTACTCCTCGGTCGCGTTCAATGGCTTCGCGCCGCTCAAGGCGGTCTGCATCTGAACTGACACAATTCGGGCGTACGGAGCGACGGGGCCTTGAGAAAGGCCCCGTTGCTGTTTTTACTGACTGGTCAACGAAGGAACGGGGACGCTGAAATGGCGAAGAAGACGACGCGCAAGCCTTCGACGAAGAAGTATCTCGATTTTCATGGCCGCATGGTCATGGTGGGCTTCGGCTCGATCGGCCAGGGCGTGCTGCCTCTGATCCTCCGTCATATCGGTATCAAGCCCGAGCAGATCACCATCATCACCGACGACATGCGCGGCGGCGAGGACGAGGCCGAGCGCTTCGGCGTCGAGTTCGTCGAGAAGCGCCTGACCGAGTCCAACCTCCGCTCGACCCTGGACAATCGGCTGGGGCAGGGCGACTTCCTGGTCAACCTCTCGGTCGAGGTCGCCTCGACGGCGCTGATCGAGCTTTGCCAGAAGAAGGGCGTGCTCTACCTCGACACCTGCATCGAGCCGTGGCCGGGCGGCTATTCCGATCCCAACCTGTCGGTCTCGCGCCGCTCGAACTATGCGCTGCGCGACACGATGATGAAACTCAAGGCCCGTCACAAGGGCGGCACGACGGCCGTGGTCGCCCACGGCGCCAACCCGGGTCTCGTCTCGCACTTCACCAAGCAGGCGCTGATGAACGTGGCGCGCGACACCGGCGTTAAGACGCCGGTGCCGACCACGCGCGAGGGCTGGGGCAAGCTCGCCCAGCGTCTGGGCGTGAAGGTGATCCACATCGCCGAGCGCGACACCCAGGTCTCGCCCAAGCCGAAGGAAGTGGGCGAGTTCGTCAACACCTGGTCGATCGACGGCTTCGTCTCCGAGGGCAGCCAGCCCGCCGAGATGGGCTGGGGTACGCACGAGAAGGCGCTGCCGCCCGACGGCAAGCGCCACACGTTCGGCTGCGATGCCGCAATCTACCTGAACCGCCCGGGCCTGCTCACCCAGGTGCGCACCTGGACGCCGATCGAGGGACCGTTCCACGGCTACATTATCACGCACAACGAATCGATCTCGATCGCCGACTACCTGACGGTGCATGACGGCAAGAAGGCCGTGTATCGCCCGACGGTGCACTACGCCTATCACCCGTGCGACCAGGCGATCATGTCGATGCATGAACTGGCGGGAAAGAACCTGAAGCAGCAGAAGCGGCAGCGCCTGATCGTCGACGAGGTGACCTCGGGCCGCGACGAGTTGGGCGTGCTGCTGATGGGCCACAAGAAGGGCGCCTACTGGTACGGCTCGCAGATCGACATCCACGAGGCGCGCAAGCTCGTGCCCTACAACAACGCGACCTCGATCCAGGTCGTGGCGCCCGTCCTGTCCGGCATCATCTGGGCGCTCGAGAATCCGAACGAGGGTATCGTCGAGGCCGACGAGATGGACTTCGAGCGCAACCTCGAGATCTGCATGCCCTATCTCGGCCCGGTCGTCGGCAAGTACAGCGACTGGACCCCGCTGCAGGGCCGCGGCGAACTCTTCCCCGAGGATCTCGACAAGTCCGACCCGTGGCAGTTCAAGAATTTCCGCGTGGTTTGATAGGTCATCCTTTTTCTGGTCGTTTCCATATCGGAACGATGATGGGCAGGGTTTGCCGAGGCTTGGGATGCGAGCGATCGGGCTCGCTTCCGGCTGCCTAAGCTTCCGCAAGTTTCACGGAGGGCGAGCCGTTCGTGAGGTCGCCGCCGCAAGCTTGACCTGAATCAAGTTGTCTGCCGACAGTGAGGGGTAGCTTTCAGCTCCCCACCTCGACACGTGGGCATTGTCAGGTCGCCTGAGGGATTGATGACCAAAGCTGTACTGGCTGTGTCGGCACTGCTGTTGGAGTTGAGTTTCCTCTTCGCAGCACCGCCTACGCACGCGGCTCCCGCCCCATGTCTCATCGTTACACTGACCGGTACGAGCGGCCCGCCTCCCTACAACGGCCTCGCTGGACCGGGAACGCTGGTGCAGTACGGCGATGACGCGAACAACTGCAGCAGTGTGCTCCTGCAGTTCGACGCGGGGCGTGGAACGCTTGTGCGGCTGTCACAGGTCGGAATCCAGGCGGCGCAGCTGAACGCCGTGTTCCTGACGCACATCCATTCCGATCACGTCGAAGGCCTCTCGGATATCGCGCAGATGCGCTGGCTGTTCGGCGCTCCGACCGAACCGAAGCTCGACATCGTCTGCAGCGTCGACAAGCGGTCGTCGCTCGGGTTTACGATGAGTTGCAGCAAGCTCGTCGCCCATATCGATGATGCCTACGAGGTCTCCGGGGAAACTGCACAGAGAGTAGCGGAACTCGAGGGCGTAATCAGCGCAGCCGGGCCGATTGCCGGGCTGAATACCGTGACGTTCGATCCGAAGGACGACGCACAGATCGTGTGGACATCGGGTGACGTGAAGGTCAGCGCCATCCGATCGACCCATGTTCCGGGTCACGCTTCCTATCGCGTCGATACGCCAGCCGGCAGCGTGGTCATCGGCGGTGACGCTTCCAACGACGTGCAGCAACCACCCCGCAAGACCTCCGTGTCTGCCCAGGTCGAGAAGCTTGCCCAGGGCGCGGATATCCTTGTGCACACGACCATTCATCCCGTGCTCTCTCCGGAAAGAACCAGCGACGCGCCGCCGGCGGTCTACTATCGTCAGAGCAATGCGATCGACCTGGGCGCAATGGCCCAGCGAGCCGGGGTCAAGTACCTGATGTTCACCCATCTTACGCCGGCGCTGGGAGCCACGATGCAGGGCACTGTGAAGGTGCCAGGCGGTCCCTTGACGGAGGACGACTACACGAAGGCGGCACGGGAGGGGGGCTACACCGGCACCGTCGTGGTGGGCACCGACCTTGCCAGCGTGCGATTGCCCAGGAAATAGCGTGGTGGTTGCCACGTCGCCATTCAGCGGCCGGTATTACCAAGAACAATAGGACTGAAGATGCTTTCATTACTGAAGAGTCTGAAGTTTCCAGAGACGGCTCGCCGGTCTCGAACTTCGGCGCTCCTTGCCATGATCGGGTCATGTGGGCTGTGGGTGCCCGATGCGCTCGCCGACGAGAATGGAATCAGCTTCTGGGTACCCGGCTTCTTCAGCAGCTTCGCGGCTGCGCCTCTCACGCCGGGTTGGGCTCTCAGCACGACGTATTATCACACCTCGGTATCGGCTGGCGGGCAGGTTTCGCAGAGCTACGATCAGCGCGTCAGGCGCATCCCAGTATCGTCGTCGATCAACTTCGCCGGCAGCCTCAGCGCAGATGCCAACATGTTCTTGATCTCGCCGACCTACACCTTCGAAACCCCGGTGCTTGGCGGACAGTTCTCCGCCGGAGTGATGGCCGTTGTCGGAAGCATGAACACAGGCCTTAGCTCGGCCGTCAACGGGTCGGTCACGACGCCGTTCGGCGGCCTGGCGTTCGCCAACACGGGAAGCATCAACCAATCCGTGTTCGGCATGGGCGACCTCTTTCCGCAGCTCGCCCTGCGTTGGAATTTCGGCGTGCACAACGTCATGGCGTACATGACCGGCGACATACCGGTCGGCTACTACAGCGCATCTGGCATAGCCAACATCGGGATTGGTCACGGTGCAATAGACGCCGGTGGTGCCTATACCTATCTTGATCCAGCCGCCCGACTCGAGTTTTCGGCGACGCTTGGCTTCACTTACAACTTCCGTAACGCGGCGACGGACTACCAGAACGGCACCTCCATGCACCTCGATGTGGCAGGCGCGCGATTCCTTAACCAGCACCTGTTCGTCGGTCCCGTCGCCACTCTTTACAAACAGATTGGCTGCGATAGTGGCGCCACCCCGGCCCAAGGTTGCTTCCAGTCGCAGGTAATGGGCGCCGGTCCACAACTCGGGCTTCTATTCCCCGTGGCTGGCAAGCAGGGCTATCTCAATCTCAGGGGCTACAAGGAGTTCGCCGCCGAGAATCGGCCGTCTGGATTCAACGTCTGGGTCAGCTTCACCATAACCGGCGCACCGCCCGCGCATCACTAGCAAGTCCAAGCTGTCGCCGCCAAGAAGGTAGAATAATCATGATGCAGAAATCGATGGCCTTCGCCCTCGGCCTTTTGATTGCGACTGCCCTTTCCCCGCTGTCGGCATTGCCAACCGCAGCTCAGGTCACTGCCCCGGCGAATGCCGTTCTCCCGACCGACCGCACGGTGCTGCCGATCCCGGAGCCACAGTATCCGCATAGCACGGTGTTCGATGTTAGGAATGCGACACCGCCGCCTCGCTTCGAGGTCAAGGCGCCACCCAGTGCGCCAAATCTGCTCATCGTGCTGATTGACGACATGGGATTCGGCCAGTCGAGCGCCTTCGGTGGACCAGTCCGCATGCCGACGGTAGAGCGCCTGGCAAATGATGGTTTGCGCTACAATCAGTTCCACACAACGGCGCTTTGCTCGCCGACCCGCGCCGCGCTGCTTACCGGTCGCAATCATCACATGAACAACATGGGGTCGATTACGGAGATGGCCACCGCTTTCCCCGGTCAGACCGGCCAGCGCCCCAACAACGTGGCGCCGGTGGCTGAGATGTTGCGGCTGAACGGCTACAGTACGGCGGCCTTCGGAAAATCGCACGAGACCGCAGCCTGGGAAGTGAGCCCCTCCGGGCCGACCGACCGCTGGCCGACCCGCTCCGGCTTCGACAAGTTCTATGGCTTCATGGGCGGAGAGACTAACCAATGGGCACCGCTGCTTTACGACGGCATGACTAAAGTCGAGCCGTCGAAGGATCCCAACTATCACTTGATGACCGATATGACCGACCAGGCGATCGGCTGGATGCAGTCCCAGAAGTCGCTGACGCCGGACAAGCCGTTCTTCATCTACTTCGCGCCTGGCGCCACCCATGCACCTCATCAGGTTCCAAAACAGTGGATCGCCAAGTACAAGGGCAAGTTTGACCAGGGCTGGGATAAGCTGCGTGAGGAGACGCTTGTTCGGCAGAAAAAACTCGGGGTCGTGCCCGCAGACACGAAGCTCGCCCCAAAGCCTGAAGCCATCAAGGATTGGTCCACCCTCTCGCCCGACGAGAAGAAGTTGTTCGCCCGTCAGATGGAAGTGTTTGCGGCCTTCGGCGAGTATGCCGACACCGAGATCGGCCGCTTGATCGACGCGATCAAAGCGACAGGCCAACTCGACAATACACTGATTTTCTATGTCGTTGGCGACAACGGCGCGAGCGCCGAAGGCGGCATGACCGGACTGTTCAACGAGTACACCTACTTCAACGGCGTGACAGAAAGCGTCCAGGACGTTCTCAAGCACTATGACGAGCTCGGCGGACCTAAGACTTATGGCCACTATGCCGCTGGTTGGGCGGTCGCCGGCAGCACGCCCTTCACCTGGACCAAGCAGGTAGCATCCAGCTATGGCGGCACCCGGAACGGAATGGTAGTGCACTGGCCCAAAGGGATCGCTGCAAAAGGCGAAGTGCGCTCGCAGTGGCACCATGTCATCGACATCGCGCCGACGATCCTGGACGCTGCCAGCCTGCCCGAGCCTAGAATTGTGAACGGCACGCCCCAGACACCCATCGAGGGCGTGAGCATGGCCTACACCTTTACTGATCCAAAGGCTGCGGGCCGCCGCATCACTCAGTATTTCGAGATCTTGGGAAATCGCGCCATCTATCACGATGGTTGGTTGGCCGGCACTGTCCACCGGGCGGCCTGGGAAGCAAAGCCCAGGACGACCCTCGAGAACGACAAGTGGGAACTGTACGACACGCGATCGGACTTCAGTCTTGCGAACGATCTTGCTGCCATGAATCCTGAGAAGCTGAAGGAACTACAGGCGCTCTTTCTGAACGAAGCTGTCAGATATTCGGTGCTGCCTCTCGATGACCGAACCCTGGAACGCCTGACCGCCGGTTTGGCCGGACGGCCCGATCTGATGGCCGGGCGTACATCGCTGACGGTTCACCAGGGAATGACCGGGATGTCGGAGAACGTCTTTATCAATCTAAAGAATCAGTCACATTCGATTACTGCCGACGTGGAGATCCCGAAGAACGGCGCCAACGGCGTCATCCTCGCCCAGGCTGGCCGCTTCGGCGGATGGAGCCTCTATGTAAAGGATGGCAAGCCAACGTATACCTATAACTGGCTTGGCCAGCAGCGGTACACTATCGTCGGCAAGCAAGCGCTCCCTGCTGGAAAGTCGACAATTCGATTCGAGTTCGCCTACGACGGCAATGGCGTCGGCAAGGGCGGCGATGCCACAATCTTCGTCAATGGCACGAAGGCCGTCACGGGCCGAATTGAAAAGACCCAGTGCTGCGCCTATTCGGCGGATGAGGGCGCTGATGTTGGCGCGGATGAGGGGACGCCAGTCACCGAGGTCTACAAAGTTCCGTTCAAGTTCACCGGCAAGATCGACAAGGTCACGATCGAACTGAAGGAATCCAAGAAAGCTCAGTGATTAACGTAAAGAAGGGCATTCCGGATACTGACGTAGTCTGCTGAGCTATCGTCTGCACCGGCTAACCCAGCTCTACGGCGGCCCGCTTCATGTTGTCGTTCACGTCGATGTAGGCCTGTGTCGTGCAATCGAACGATGTCCGGCTAGTGATGCTAGGACACGAATGCCGATCCCCTTGCTGGCCAGCGTGGTGATGAAGCTGCGACGCCCTGAATGGCTAGTCGCACCGTTCATGCCCACGTGCTTGTAGAGCCAGTTCAGCGTTTGGCAGAGCACGTTGAGCGTGAAGCCAGAGCGCTTCTGCGTCATGAACAGGGGCTTATGCGCTTGCGCCGGGCAGCGTAGCATCTTGTGAATTGTCGCAGGTCTTAATGCAGCTGCCTATGCGGCGCAGATCGGCCAGCAGAAGGCTCAGTGCAAGGTCGGCTTGTCCTGATCGACAAGGAAAGTCCCTATGCCTTCCGTATCGATCACCTTCATGACTTCGTCGAGGGCCGCTTGGTCCGTGGCAAACTTGTCATCCCACACGGTGCAGCCACCCTCGTGATCTTCCACTTCCAGGGTCCAGCCCCCCTCTTGCTCGAGGCGGTCGATCTGCACGTGAATGGACGACCTCTTCCGCCTGATGCGTCTGCAGAGTGGCGAGAACACGAGCTCGAGACTTCTTCGGCCATGGGTCACCTTCGGCAGGCTTGCTGCTAGTATTGCCTGGCAGGCAACGGCTGCAAGTGTGAGAATCCATGGCTGGACGCGATCCTGAAGCCGCGTGGCTGACGGGCCCAGTCTCGATGAAGTGGGAAATCGTTGATCGGTATGACCGTGCGGAGGAGAAGCAAACGCCATTTGGCATTCGGGCTGGTGCTTGGTGCCCTTCTGACGGTCGCTACTCTCGCGGGTATCGAGGTGATGGCATCAGCCTTCGTGCCACCCTGGCCGGCCCGGGCGATGGTACCTCGGCTGCCTTGGGAGCCTCGCACTCTCGCGGCGCCCTTTCGGCAACAGCCGTGGCTGGCCGATCCTGACAACTCATGGGGGATGCGTGATCGGGAGCGCTCGTTCGACAAGCCGCCCGGCGTGTATCGCACGGTCTTCGTTGGCGACAGCTTCGTCGAATCGCGCTTCACGCCGAAATCGCTCCCAGCCCTGGTTCAGCAGAAACTCGACCCCGAGGAGAAGCGCCTGGAGGCCATCAATCTTGGTGTCTCCGCAACCGGACCTCGCGAATACTTCTATCGTCTGCGCGACGTTGCGATGAAGTTGCGTCCGGACGCCCTGCTGGTCTTCGTCTACTCGGGCAACGATTTTCTCCAGGGCGGCGAGGACTTCCCCGGCTCTCTCCGTCTGGTCGATGCCTCGCCGGGTGGCTCCCTGCTCGCTTCGGCCATGCCTCGTACCAACTGGTTGCTGGCCAACCGGATCAGGCTTTCATCGCTTTTCGGCTCGGCAAGCCAGGCGCCTCCCGACGAGGCGGAACAGTTGTTCGCCATCGTCAGCGGGCCGCGCGAGCAACGCCAGCAACGTCTCGTCGCATACGTGCGCAAGTGGTTGCAGCCGAAGAGTTCCGATGAAGAAGTGGCCGAGATCCTCGGTCGTGGAAATGGCGCCTATCTCGAGGTCGCCGAACCTGCCGCCACGGGCGATCAGGAGTATCTGCTGGATTGGATGTTGCGCATCCTGATGAACTGGGAGAGCGGTGCCATCCTGGGACCGCGCAACGAGGCGGAAATTCGTGAAATGGCCGGCCGCGGCTATCTTCCGGCGACGCTGTCCTGGCTCAACGCGATGAACCGCGAAGCCCAGGCACACGGCGTGCCCATCCTCTTTTTCGCGATCCCGGTCGGTAGCGTCGACCCGGACTACGCACGTTTCTGGCAGTCGTGGCCGCTGACGGACACATGGAATCGGTTCTGCACGGAGTTGCATCGACAATTGGTCGACGCTGCTGCCCGCGAACGACTGCCGCTCATCGATCTCGGTCCGGACCTCGCCGGAATTCCCGGTACCTATCGGAAGCTCGACGGCCACTGGACGCAGCGCGGCGAGGACCTCGTTGCGGATCGCGTGGCTCGCGAACTTGCGCGCCTCATGGATCGAAGCACCCGATCGCAGTAACGGGCGGTCGTCCGAGACGAATGATGTGACGGCCCCGCAGCGTGCGCGAGCGACGTCATCGGCAAGCGCTCATCGTCTCGGATTGAGGACCTGCTGGCCGTCGTACCGGAAGAGGGCGGGGCACATGGGAGGCGGGACGGCCAAGGGGCAGGAAAGGCCCACTCCGCTGATGACGAGGACGAAGGAGAGCTTGTCGGGCTCGCCCCCCGACAGGTTCACGTGGCACTCGGCCTGCAGTTCACCGAAGGCATAGCCGCTGACGATGAAGCTCCGGCCCACCGGCTCGGGCAACGCGATCCCCGCAGCGCGCAGGTCCGAATAGACATTGTCGATCAGCCGGTCGTCCCTCGAGGCCAGGACGCCCGCGAGCTGTCCGACGAGCGGCCCCTTGACGTTCACGCTCTGGATGTTCCGCTGGACCTGCTCGAGCAGGTAGCGCAGACGCTGCGGCCCGAGAAGACCAACCTCAACGACCTGGTGGTGGCGACGGGCTCGCTGCTGCGGCGGACGCTCGGCGAGCATATCGAGATAAATTCGCTGCTCGCGGAAGAGCTTTGGGAAACCAACACCGATCGCGGCCAGGTCGAGGCGGCCGCCATCAACCTTTGCATAAACGCCAGGGACGCCATGCCCAATGGCGGGCGCCTCTTCATAAGAACCAGAAACGTCACGCTCGATCAGGACTACGCGGCGCTCAATCCGGAGGCCCGGCCGGGCGATTATGTTGCGCTGTCCGTCACCGACACGGGAACGGGCATGACGCAGGAGGTCTTGTCGCGGGCATTCGAGCCCTTCTTCACGACCAAGGAAGTGGGCAAGGGAACGGGCCTGGGATTGAGCATGGTCTACGGCTTCGTCAAGCAGTCGAAGGGGCATGTCGCGATATACAGCGAGCCGGGCCACGGCACGGTCGTCACGCTGTACCTGCCCCGGGCGGATCGGGAGCAGGCAAAGGTCGTGACACGGGAGTTGCATGTTCCGTGCGGCACGGAGCGGGTCCTGGTGGTGGAAGACGAGGATCAGGTTCGGGCAATCGTGGTCGGGCAATTGTCCAGCCTGGGCGATGCCGTTACCGAGGCAAGCAATGGGAAAATCGCGCTCGGCAAACTCAAGGCCGGCCCTGCGTTCGATCTCCTCCTGACGGATGTGATCATGCCGGGGCCGATCAATGGCCAGGCGCTCGCCCGCGAGGCGGCCAGAATCCATCCCGACATGCGTGTGCTGTTCATGTCAGGCTACTCCGATGACGCCATCTCCACGTTCGACGTGTTGAATCCTGGTGTCACCCTGCTGACGAAGCCATTTCGCAAGACCGATTTCGCAATCGCCGTTCGGCGCGCGGTCGAAGGCACCCGATAGTTGTCGCTGACCGGTCCCGTCAGCGAAAGCTGACGGGAAGCTGTATGACGATGCCGGCAAAGACCTGGAACGACGCCACGCCCCGGCCGCTCTGGATCACCGAATATTGCGGCTCGACGAAGGTGTTGAGGCTGGCGCCGCCGGGCAACTCGAACACGCGGCCGAGCCCCAGGCCGACCGGAACCACGGCGTTCTTCCCGAGGTCGAACGATGCGATCCCCGAGGAGCGCAGGTAGAACCCGTCACCCAGATTGTAGAAGAGCAGCGGTTGCAAGGTCACGGTCTGGAGCGTGCCGTCGAAGGTCTGCTGCCAGGAGGCGAGGAGCGTCGTGAGGCCCCAGGAATGGGGTGCGCTGATGACCCCCTCGACTCCCGCCTGCCATTTGGACGTGCCGAGGGACTGGGAGCTGGCCGTCGGTACGACCAGCAGCGGACCGATGCCGGTTTTGACGGAGCCGAAGTAGAAGACCGCCAGGTCGAATATCGTGAAATCGCCCACGCCGTTGACCGCCTTCTCCGGGTCCCAGGCACTGGCCACGACCGGCATGGACGCGCGCATCATCTGGTCCACGCCGAACAGGGCATGAGGCAGCACGAAGCGAAAGTATCCCTGATCGGCGCCGCTGGCGGGCCGCTCCGCGAGCACAGGCTGGGCGTAGTTGTGCAATTCGAACGCCATCCTGGGCGTCAGCGGGTCGTTGGACCTGTTCTGAAGATTGTCCGCGCTCGCCTGTGCCATCGCTTGCGTCTGGACGACGAAAAGGGCGAGCATCGGCAGCAGGAAGGCGCGGATCGGGATTCGCCCGGACCATGAGCGGCGGGAAGACCGGCCGTGGGCGCGGGTGGCAGACGAGCAGAGAGGCATGCCAGGCATGATCGCATCATTCGAACACGGCTTCATCTTCATCAAGACCCGGAAGACGGCCGGCACCGCCATCGAGCTGGTGCTGAGCAGCCTGTGCGGCGAGGCCGACATCATCACGCCGATCCATCCCGACGATGAGAAGATCCGGCAGGCGCAGGGCTGGCGCGGACCGCAGAATTTCCGCATCGGTCCCGGACCGGCGGGCGACCATGAGGGCGTTCTCGAGAGAGGCGACGAGGCCGACTACCAAGAGATGATGAAGGGGCATCCCACCGGCAACGAGTACTTCAACCACATGCCGGCGAGCCTGGCGCGCAGGATGCTCGGCGAGGCGTTCTGGCAGAGGGCCTACAAGTGGACGATCGAACGGCACCCCTACGAGAAGGCGGTGTCGCAGGCCTTTTTCAAGATGTGGTTCATGGGGAGGCCCGCCGGCGACTTCCAGGCCGTGCTCGACGAGCTGATCGCCCGCGAGGAGATCGACAACAGGGACCTCTACACGATCGACGGCAAGGTCGCCCTCGACGAGATCATCCGGCAGGAGGACTTGCCCGCGTCGTTCAATGCTGTTCTGGCGAAGTCCGGGCTTCGCTTCGACGGCGCACTGCCGCGTGCCAAGACGGTGCAGCGCGCCGATCGCCGGCCCGCCGCGGAAATCCTGACGGATCGGCAGAAGACGGCCATCTACGAGTCGTGCCGCGAGACGTTCGAGCTGATGGGCTACGAGCGCTGACTTTCAGGCAACGGGTCTGTGCTCGGCGGCGATTTGTCGATATCCGTGGCTAACGCCTGACCGACACGATCGGCAGGTCGAAGGGCGCGCTGGCGCCCTTGATGCTCTCGGGCAGCGGCGAGTAGGGCGCGCCGGCCCGGACGCCGGCCAACACACCATTGTCGAACTCCGGCTCGCCGCTCGAACTGATCACGGTGGCGCTGAGCAGGCGGCCGTCGCGGGCGATGACGATTCGCACGACCGTGACGCCCTGCTGTTTCCGGCTGATCGTCTGGTAGCGATAGCCCACGATCTTACGCAGAACCTCCGAGAGGTAATTGTCCGCGACCCTGGCGCGTGCATGCGCGTCCGCGGGATTGACGAAGCGGTGCTGCGACGGCGGCTCTGACGCGGAAGGCGGTCGCTGTGTCGGCGCCGTCGCTAGCGGTGACGGCTTCGGCGCCGGGGGGGAAGGTGCCGGCGGTGTGGCGAGCGCCTGCTGCTGCGGTTGGGGTTTCGACGGTGGCGCGGCCTCGCGCGGCCTGGCCGGCGCTGCCTGTTGTGGCGGCGGTGGGGACGGCGTCACCTTCGGCCCCAGTGCCGTCGGTGGCTCCGGTGAGGGCTTCTCGGCCGGTGCGGGTGGCGGCTCGACCCGCGCCTGGAT
>JAGNNA010000083.1 GCA_017990895.1 Reyranella sp. | reverse complement strand
GTGTTGCTCGGCGTGGTCATCATCGCCTTCCCGGTCTGGATGACGTTCGTGGCCTCGACGCACAGCCAGCAGACCATGCTGCAGTCGCCGATCCCGGTGCTGCCCGGCCCGCATCTGATCGAAAACTACACGAAGGTGCTGACCGAGGGTTACGGCAAGGTCGGCAGCACGCCGGTCATGA
This sequence comes from Reyranella sp., assembly GCA_017990895.1. Classification (GTDB taxonomy): domain Bacteria; phylum Pseudomonadota; class Alphaproteobacteria; order Reyranellales; family Reyranellaceae; genus Reyranella. The sequence goes on along the minus strand of JAGNNA010000083.1, from coordinate 15,796 downwards.
TGACGCTGACCAACAGCATGATCATGGCGCTGGGCGTGGCGATCGGGAAGATCGCCATCTCGATCATCTCGGCCTTCGCCATCGTCTACTTCCGCTTTCCCGGCCGCATGTATTTCTTCTGGGCGATTTTCGTCACGCTCATGCTGCCGGTCGAAGTGCGCATCGTGCCGACCTACGGGGTCGTGGCCTCGCTCGGCATGCTCGATTCCTATTCCGGCCTGATCATTCCGCTGATCGCCTCGGCAACGGCGACCTTCCTGTTCCGCCAGTTCTTCCTGAGCGTGCCCGACGAACTCACCGAGGCGGCAAGGGTCGACGGAGCCTCGCCGATGCGCTTCTTCTGGGACATCCTGCTGCCGATGAGCCGGACCTCGATCGCGGCGCTGTTCGTGATCCAGTTCATCTATGGCTGGAACCAGTATCTCTGGCCGCTGCTGATCACGACCAAGGAAAGCTACTACACCGTCGTCATGACGGTCTCGCGCCAGGCCAACGTGGTCGATTCGGTGCCGAGCTGGAACCTGCTGATGGCCATGGCGATGCTCGCCATGCTGCCGCCGGTCCTGGTCGTCGTGTTCATGCAACGCCAGTTCGTGCGCGGCCTGGTCGAAACGGAGAAGTAGGGCATGGCGCAAGTCCACCTGCGCGGCGTCAGGAAGAGCTACGACAAGCTCGAGGTCATCCACGGCGTCGACATCGAGATCGCCGACGGCGAGTTCGTCGTCATCGTCGGTCCCTCGGGCTGCGGCAAGTCGACTTTGCTGCGCATGGTGGCGGGACTGGAGCGCATCACCGGCGGCACGATCGCGATCGGCGACCGGGTCGTGAACGAGTTGGAGCCCAAGGATCGCGACATCGCGATGGTGTTCCAGAACTACGCGCTCTATCCGCACTTCAGCGTCTACGAGAACATGGCCTATGGCCTCAAGATCCGCGGCCTCTCTAAGGCCGAGATCGACGTTCGCGTCCAGAAGGCGGCCAAGATCCTCGAACTCGGCACGTTCCTGCAGCGCAAGCCGCGCCAGCTGTCGGGCGGCCAGCGCCAGAGGGTCGCCATGGGCCGCGCCATCGTGCGCGAACCCGCCGTGTTTTTGTTCGACGAACCGCTGTCCAACCTCGACGCCAAGCTGCGCGTGCAGATGCGGCTCGAGATCAAGCGACTGCAGCGCGAGCTCGACGTCACCTCGATCTACGTGACCCACGACCAGGTCGAGGCGATGACCCTGGCCGACCGGCTGATCGTCATGAACGCCGGCGTCGCCGACCAGATCGGCACGCCGATGGACGTGTACGAGCGGCCGGCCTCGGTCTTCGTGGCGGGCTTCATCGGTTCGCCCGCCATGAACTTCCTGGCGGGCAAGGTGGTCGACGGCAGCCGCTCGATCGAGCTGGCCGGCACCGGCGCCGCCCGCGTCGTGCTGCCGATCGGCCTCGCCACCGCGGCCGCGGCCGGGACGCCCGTCGCGGTCGGGATCCGGCCCGAGCATCTGCATCCGGCGGCCGACGGTCCGCTGGAGTTCGAGATCGAACTGGCCGAGCCGCTGGGCGCCGACACGCTGCTGCATGGTCGCTTCGGCGAGGCGCGCGAGGTCGTCACCGTCCGCCAAGGCGGACACATCCTCGCGAAGCCCGGCGAGAAGCTGCGCTTCAAGGCCGATCCTGGACACCTGCATCTGTTCGATTCGCAGACCGGCAAGCGGATTCCCGACGCGCCATGACGCTCCTCGCCCGTATCGAACATGCCGGACGCCCGCGCGTCGGCATCCTCGAAGCCGAAGGGATTCGCCTGCATGAAGGCACGATCTTCGATCCCGGTCCGGCGACGGGCGAGATCGTGGCGGCCGCCGACGCGCGCTGGCTGACGCCGACCGCGCCCACCAAGATGGTGGCGCTGTGGAACAATTTCCGCGCCGCTGCCGAGAAGAACGGCTGGGCGATCCCGGCCGAGCCGCTCACCTTCCTGAAGGCGCCGAACAGCTTCGCCGCCCATGGCCAGACGATCCCGGTGCCGAGATCCTACGACGGCCGCGTCGCCTATGAAGGCGAACTCGGCATCGTGATCGGCAAAGCCTGTACCGGCGTGTCGGTGGCGGAGGCCGCAGACCATATCCTCGGCTACACCTGCGTGAACGACGTCACGGCCATGGAGCTGCTGCAGCGCGACCCGTCGTTCGCCCAATGGACGCGGGCCAAGAACTTCGATGGGTTCGGCGTGTTCGGCCCGGTCGTCGCGACCGGCCTCGATCCGGCGTCGCTCACGGTCCGCACGCTGGTCAACGGCCGGGAGCGCCAGAATTACCGCGTCGACGACATGATCTTTGCGCCCGCCGAACTGGTCAGCCGAATCTCGCAGGACATGACACTCGTCCCGGGTGACGTCATCGCCTGCGGCACGTCGCTCGGTGTGCTCCCGATGAAGCCCGGCACCGTGATCGAGGTCGTGATCGAGGGCATCGGCACCCTGCGCAACCCGTACGGCTGAGACCGGCCGCTTTCAGGATTCGAAGTGCTTTTCTGTACCTACAATATCCACTATGGCGTCGGTTCCGACGGCCGCTATGACGTCACCCGCATTGCCGACACGGTGGCCGAGGCCGATATCGTCTGCATCCAGGAAGCCGTGTCCGGCTGGCCGCAGAACGGCTTCGCCGACCAGACCGCCGAGATCGCCGGCCGGCTCAACCGCTATCACTGGTATCACGGCGCCATGGAGTCCGACGCCAGCGAGGTCGGCGCCGACGGGCGGATCGTCAACCGCCGCCGCAGCTTCGGCAACGCGATAATCTCGCGCTGGCCGATCGTCTGGGCGCGCGGCCATCTCCTGCCCAAGACGCAGCTGGTCGACCGCTTCGACCTGCAGCGCGGCTTCGTCGAGGCGTCGATCACGACGCCGGCCGGACCGTTGCGCGTCTACAGCGTCCATCTCAGCCATGTCGGCCCGCAGCAGCGCTTGCCGCAGGTTCGAGCGCTGATGGACACGGTGCTCAACGCCGAGCGCATCGGCGCGACCTGGGACAGCGCGGCCGGCTCGACCTTCATGTTCCAGGAACGCCGGCCCGACGTGTCGCGCTCCGCCATCCTCGCCGGCGATTTCAACTTCACGCCGGACCATGCCGAGTATCCGCTGATCTGCGGCGAGACGAGCTACTACGGTCGCCTCGGTACGACGATGCACCTGGCCGACGCCTGGATCGCCGCCGGCAACAGCGAGGAGGAGGTGGAGTCCTTTCCCCGCGAGGGCCGCATCGACCATGTCTTCGTGACGCACGACCTCGCGCCGCGGGTGAAGAAGGCTTGGATCGGCTACGGCATCGTCGCGTCCGACCACTGGCCCGTCTTCGTCGAGCTCGATCTCTAACCGGCCGCGCGGACGTCAGCGCCGCTCGAACGGATAGATGACCTTCCAGTCCCGCTTCATGTCGACGATGGTCCAGCCGCGGCGCAGCGCCTCGCCCCAGGCCTTGTCGAGCTGGCCCACCGGCGAGGGCCGGTCGTAGGCATATTCGCGAACGGCGTCGGTATGGTGCACGAGGCCCATGAAGCGGGCGCCATTGCCCGCCGCGGTCCATTCCAGCATCTGCTGGTCGCCGTCCGAGTTGCCGAAGGCCAGGACCGGGCGCCGGCCGATGAACCGGTTGATGCCCACCGGCTTTCCCGGTCCGTCGTCGATGAACTCGACCTTGGCCTCCTTCATCAGGACTGGCGTGCCGTCGGGCCTCACTTCGAACCTGGTGACGCTCGACGTGCCGACGACCTGCTCGGGCGGAATGCCGTAGATGCGCTCCGTCCAGGGACGCATGAACTCGATGCCGCCACCCGACACGATGAAGGTCTTGAACTGGCGGGCGCGCAGCAGGGCCAGCAGTTCGATCATCGGCTGGTAGACGAGGTCCGTGTACGGCCGGTCGAAGCGCGGATGACGCGCGGTCTCGAGCCAGTCGACGACCGTGCGGGTGAAATCCTCCGTCGTCATGCCGGCATGCGCTGCCTCGATCACCTCCACGATGGCCTTGAGGCCCAGCGCCGCCAGGGCGGCGCGGTCGTCGGCCAGCACCGACCGGAAGGGTTCCTGGGTGCGCCATTCGGGATGGCGGGTGGCCAGCGCCTTTATGCGATCGAACGCGAAGGCGACCTGAAAATAGACCGGCTGCTCGGTCCACAAGGTGCCGTCATTGTCGAAGCAGGCGATGCGCTCCGGCACCGGCACCCAGTCCGACCCGCCGGGCGTCGTCGTGCGCGCGATGAAATCGAGGATCGACCGCTTCACCGGCCCGTCATTCCAGGAGGGCAGCCCGTCGGTCTGTGCGGCAACCGGCGGGGCCGTCGCCAGAAACGCCACCGCGCCCATGGCCGTCAACACTGTCCGGCGTCTCATCGCTTGCTTCCCCCCATCATTCCCATTCTACGCCGGTTTCGCAGCGCCGCTGAACCAGCGTAGAATTCGCCTCCACGCAACGGGAGACGACCATGGGCGCCAGGATCCGGACCACCGCGGGACGCGGCCGGCTTTACGACAACGTGCTCGACACGATCGGCGACACGCCCTGCATCCGAATCAATGCTCTCGCGCCCAAGGGCGTCACGATCTACGTCAAGGCCGAGGCCTTCAATCCCGGAGGCTCGGTGAAGGATCGCTTGGCCGTCAACATCATCGAGGCAGCCGAGCGCAACGGCACACTGAAGCCCGGGCAGACGGTGGTAGAGGCGACCAGCGGCAATACCGGCATCGGCCTGGCGATGGTCTGTGCCCAGAAGGGCTATCCCCTCGTCGTAACCATGGCCGACAGTTTCTCGATCGAGCGGCGCAAGCTGATGCGCATGCTGGGCGCCAAGGTGGTGCTGACCCCGCGCGCCCAGAAGGGCTTCGGCATGTACCAGAAGGCGGTCGAACTCGCGAAGGCCAACGGCTGGTTCCTCGCGCATCAGTTCGAGACCGATGCCAACGCCGAAATCCACGAGGCGACGACGGCGCGCGAGATCCTGGCCGACTTCGCGGGCAGCAAGCTCGACTACTTTGTGAGCGGCTACGGGACCGGTGGCACCGTGACCGGCGTGGCGCGGGCGCTGCGCAAGGAGCGCCCGGAGACGAAGATCATCCTGACCGAGCCCGCCAATGCCCAGCTCCTCGGCAGCGGCAAGCCGCAGGAGCGCGCGGCCGACGGTTCGCCCTCTGTCAGTCACCCGGCCTTCGAGCCGCATCCGATTCAGGGCTGGACGCCGGACTTCATTCCGCTCGTGCTGCAGGAATCGGTCGACAAGAAGTACTACGACGAACTGCTGCCGATCGCCGGCGCCGAGGGAATCAAGTGCGCGAAAGCGCTGGCGCAGAAGGAGGGCATCTTCACCGGCATCTCCGGCGGTTCGACCTTCGCGGTGGCACTCCAGGTGGCAGCCAAGGCCGCGCCCGGGTCGGTCATCCTCTGCATGCTGCCCGATACCGGCGAGCGCTATCTCACGACGCCGCTGTTCGAGGGCATCATCGACGACATGGACGCAGAGGAGATCGCCATCTCGAAGTCCACGCCGGGCTACCAGATGGGGTAGCGACAAAGACAAAGGTCCCTCGCTCACGCTCGCGATGACAGCGTTCCTGCGCCGGCGCAGTGCGTCGACCCCGTATTATTGTCATCCTGAGAGCAGCGAAGGACCTTTAGGTTCTTTCGCTTAGACTTGAGTTACTCCCGGTTGGTGAACCGGGCGTTGCCCAAGCCGGTGCCGATCGTCATGACGCCCCAGTGCTCGACGTCCTTCATGTTCGGGACTTCGCTCAGGCCCTGAACGACGGCGTCGTTGTGGATCTGGATAAAGATCTCATGCCCGTCGATCTTTGGGAGATGGGCGGAGAGTGCGGCGGCGAGGTTGAACGACTTGCCCTCCCAATTGCCGGGGAGGTTCTGGCCACCCTTCAGGATGAAGCCGTGCTCGTCGATCAGGCCGGGACAGCCGATGCCCATGAACGGCGCGAGCTTGATCTTTTCCTGCTTCGCGCGATCGATCAGCCTGTTCAGCATCGCGGCGATCTTCTCAATGGCTTCGTCGCGGTCGGGTTCGTCGTCGGCATGGCGCCAGACCTGCCGCTTCCACACGTCGGCTTCCTCGACGTTGCCGCGCTTGCCCGAATTGAGTTCGACCACACCGACCCGCACGTTGGTACCGCCGATGTCGACGGCGAGGATGGCGTCGTGTCCGGCCATGACCCAGCTCGGCGCCAGATGAACGGCGCCGATCAGCCCGGCCTCATCGGGATCGTTCTGGATCGCGGCGAGTTCGATCTTGATGCCGTCGGCCGCCAGCATGATGCCCGTCCGGCCCATCGCCAGTTCGCCGATGCGGCTGCCGATCATGCCGCCGCCGATCACGATGCGCTCGGTGTCCTTCCATGAGCCCAGGCGGAGGAAGCGGCGCACCACTGTCGCCAGTTCGCCGGCAAACTCCTCGACCACGGTGTGGACCAGGCCGGCTGATACGGGGTCGCCCGCGTTCAGCATCTTGTCGAGCTTCGACTTGGAGATCTCCTCCATCGGGAGGTCGCCGAACGGATCCTCACCACGCTCCTTCAGCCGGTCGCGCCAGTCGGCGAGAATGGCCTGGAAGGCACGCCTGCTGGCGCGATCCCCGACAAATCCTTCGTCGTCGCGCAGCTCCTCATTGTAGCTATCGACGGTGACGGAGGGCAGGACGCGACCGCCATGAACGAAAACCGAGGGCGCCTCCGCGGGCGTGGCGTCTAGAGCTTCCGTCTTCGCCCCCATTCGCATCCTCCTGGTGAGGCTCGTTGAACGGATTGGACGGGCAGAAAGTTCCCCCGCCGTGGAACTGCAACGCAACATGGCAGCCTGTCGGGCGTTGTGGCGGCCATGAAGCTCTTCAAGTGCCAAAGCTGCCAGCAGATCCTGTATTTCGAGAACGACGTCTGCGTGAAATGCGGCCACAAGCTCGGATATGTGCCCGAGGTCGCGACCCTCTCGGCAGTGGAGCCGGAAGGCGAGCTGTGGCGCGCCCTTGCTTCGCCGGAGGTGCTCTACCGCTTCTGCGCCAATGAACAGCAGGCCGCTTGCAATTGGCTGGTCGCCTCGACGTCGCCGGAAACGTTCTGCCTGTCCTGCCGGCACAACCGGACGATCCCGGACCTCACCATCGCCGACAACCTGGCCCATTGGCAGAAGATCGAGATCGCCAAGCACCGGTTGTTCTATTCGCTGCTGCGTCTAAGGCTTCCGCTTCCCACCAAGGCCGAATCGCCGGAGGCCGGGCTGGCCTTCGACTTCCTCGCCGAGCTGCCGCAGCCGAATGCGCCCCGCGTCATGACCGGTCATGACAACGGGTTGATCACCATCGCCCTTGCCGAAGCCGATGACGCGGTACGCGAGAAGAATCGCGTTGCCATGCATGAGCCCTACCGGACCCTGCTCGGCCACTTCCGGCACGAGATCGGTCACTATTACTGGGATCGGCTGGTGCGCGACGGCGGCCAACTCGAAGCCTGCCGGCAGCTCTTCGGCGACGATAGCCAGGATTATGGCCAGGCACTGCAGGACCACTACGCCAACGGTGCGCCGCCCGACTGGCAGGCCAACTTCGTGAGCCACTATGCGAGTTCGCACCCGTGGGAGGATTTCGCAGAGACCTGGGCGCATTACATGCACATCGTCGACACGCTCGAGATCGCGCGGGCCTTCGGTCTGTCGGTACAGCCACGCCTCGCCAAGGGCGACGAGCTCGACGCGACCGTCGATTTCGATCCCTACCGGGCGGGCGAAGTCAGCCAGCTCATCGACGCCTGGATGCCACTGTCGCTGGCGCTGAACAGCCTCAATCGCGCCATGGGACAGGCCGACCTCTATCCCTTCGTGCTGTCGACACCCGTGATCGAGAAGCTGGGTTTCATCCACCGGCTCGTCCATCCGGCGTAGCGCATCGCTCTCAGCGGTGCTGCTGCTGCCGGTAGTGATCGGCCAACGCATCGCGGCCGAAATCGGCGACGAGGTCGCGCCACACGGCGTGGATATGGTTGGCGCCGTTCTGCGTATTGTCGTGCTCGATCAGGGTCGCGGGACCGTGGACCCGGAAGTAGTGGGCCTCTCCCGGTGTGAGCGATCCGGCCCAGGCGAATCGGAAGGTGGCGAGGCCTTGCTCCAGCACACGCTGCTTCTGCCGGGTCAGCAGGTCGGCGGCGAGGGTGCCCAGGAAGCGATCCATCAGCGCCTCGACCAGGGTGCGCTGCGCCCCCGTCATCTCGCCCAGCAACAGGCCCCGCGGCTCACCGAGATCGCGCTCGCGCTGGGGGCTCGCGACGATCTCTCCGAACGAGCGGTCGGCGATGATCGCGGCCCGGCGCTGCCGGTCGTCGAGGCCCGCCATGATCTGGCGGGCGAGGTCCTCTGAAGCACCGAGCAGGCGGAAACCGCGATGGGGCCCGCCGCGCACAGTGGCTGGATGGGCGCCGGTGAAGAATGGCGTCACCGCGACCTGACCTGCCGTCGGGAGCGTCACGTTCAGCGAGAGGTGATGGCCTTCGAATCGCCAGCCCCAGGGAAAACGGCCCGGCGTACCGAACACCGAGACATAATAGCGGTCGGGGTCGCGGAAACTGCCTTGCTGCTCACGCAGCACGTCTTCGAGCAGCCGGACGCCATCGAGCAACTCTAGTCCGCGCGCATTCAGCACCGTGGCAAAGAGCGCGCGTGCGGCGTCGGTCTGGTCGGCGCGCATCTCACCGAGGGCAAGGCCTGATCGGCTGCGCGGGATGTAATGCCAGTCGAGTCGATTGCCCGAGTCGAAGGTGATCATCGCCTTCTGGCGCTGCGCCTCGTCGAGGGAGCGGAGGAATCGGTTCGCGGCATCGGCGATGCGCTGGGCGGCATCGACCGTTTGGGCGCTGGCGCTGCCGAACGGTAGCAGTGCCGCCGCCGCCAGCACGGTCCGCCGGGTCGGTGGGCCGTGGTGATGGTGGTGAGAGCGGGTCTCGTCGTGCGGATGCCAGCCGTCGTGCGGCATGGCCGGTCCGTCAGGTCGAGGTCTTGGGATACTTCAGCGTGCAGCCATAGGCACGGGTCGAAGCCTCGGCCACCGGCTTGCCGGCCAGGACCTGGTCGAGCGCCACGCGAACATACTGTGTCGCCTTGGGAATATCGGCGGTGCTGGACGACGGGATCGAATCGATGCCGCCCTTGTAGACCAGGATGCCGTTGGCATCGATGACGTACATGTGCGGTGTCACCGTGGCGCCATAGGCGCGGGCGACCTTGCTCTGCGGGTCGAGCAGCACCGCGGCAGGCGCGGCATTACGGTTCTTCGTCAGGTCGTTGGCCTGCTGCGCCGTGACATAACCCTGCTCGCCGGTGGCGGACGAGGCGACCGTCAGCCAGACGACGCCCTTGGCGGCGGCCTCGCGCTGCTGGTCCTGCATGTTGTTGGCCGTGTAGTGCTTGCGCACGTAGGGGCAGTCGTGATTCGTCGTCTCGAGCACGACGACCTTGCCCTTCAGGTCGGCCAGCGACCAGGTCTTGCCATTGCTGTCGACGGCGCTGAACTGCGGCGCGGGCTTGCCGAGGTCGGGGCTGGACGTGGCGAAGGCGGCTGCTGGAGCCATGGCAATCGCGGCGCTGCCCAGCAGCAGGGTACGACGGGGAACATTCAGCTTCGACATGAGTGCCTCCTAACGCCTAGCTTGTTGGATTGACGACAACTCCGACAGGATCAGCGACTCGGTGAGGACCTGCGGCAGGATCTTCGGCCGATCCGCGCCTGGCGCCCAGAACAGGTACAGGGGCACGCCGGCGCGGCCGAGTTCCTTCAGGACGCCGGTGATCTCGGCATCGCGATTGGTCCAGTCGCCCTTGAGCTTGACGACGCCGGCCTGCTCGAACGCCCTGCGGACGGCCGGGACCTCGAGGGCGACCCGCTCGTTCACCAGGCAGGTAATGCACCAGGCCGCCGTGAAGTCGACGAAGACGGGCTTGCCGGCGGTGACCGCCTCGGCCATGCGGGCGCGCGAGAAGCGCTCCCAGCCCTCGAAGCTGACGCCGGCGTTGGCGCCGCCCGAGGTGGAGGCGGCGGTGGCGGGACTGTCGTCGAGCTTGAGCGTCGCGGCAAAGGCCAGCAGGACCGCGGCCGCGGCGACCCCGCGGCGAACCCGGGTGCCAGCCGACGCGCCGCTGCCGATCCGCAGCAGCCAGATAGCGAACGCGATCAGGATCATGCCGCCAAGCGCATAGAGCACGCCGTCGGCGCCGGTCTGCTGGGTCAGCACCCAGATCATCCAGACGGCGGAGGCATACATCGGGAAGGCGAGGAACTGGCGCAGCCGGTCCATCCAGGGGCCGGGGCGGGGCATCAGCCGCTGCAGCGCGGGCGTCATCGACAGCGCCAGATAGGGCAGAGCGAGGCCGAGGCCCATGGCCAGCAGGACCGCGACCGTGGCGGGTGCCGGCTGGCTGAGCGCAAAGCCCAGGGCCGCGGCCATGAACGGCGCGGTGCAGGGCGTGGCCACGATCACCGCCAGCACGCCGGTGAAGAAGGCGCCGGTGGTGCCGCCGCGGGAGGCGAGGCCCTGTCCGACACCGGCCAGGCGGCCGCCGACCTCGAACACGCCGGAGAGGTTGAGCCCGACCACGAAGAACAGATAGGCGATCAGCAGCGAGAAGACCGGCGACTGAAACTGGAACCCCCAGCTCACCTCGCCCACGGTCGAGCGAAGGGCGATCAAGACTGCGGCCATGGCGGCGAAGGAGACGAGGACGCCGGCCGCGTAGGCCATCCCGTCGCGGCGCATCGCGCTGCGTTCATGGCCAGCGAGACGCGCGAAAGCCGCCGCCTTCATCGCCAGCACCGGAAAGACGCAGGGCATCAGGTTGAGGATCAGGCCGCCCAGCAGCGCGAAGGCCAGCGCCTGCAGCAGCGACAGCTGCTCGGCGCCCACGGCATTCGCCAGCGACGCGGTGGCGGCCGGCACGAAGGCCGGATCGAGCCTGGCCGAGAGGTCGAAGGCCTGCTTCACACTGCCGTCGGCGGTCTTCTCGGTGAGCACCAGGGTGCCGGCCAGCTCGGCCGGCAGGGCGGTCTTGGCATCGCCCTTCTTCAGTGGAATGCGGATGCCCTCGGGCGTCACCGTGGCCGTCTGCTTGGCCATGGTGGCGACGGGCCCCCACTCGGCCGGGAAGAAGTAGATGTCGCCAATCGCGTCCGGCTTCAGACCCCTGGCCTCGACCAGCAGGGTCGGCTCGCCGGCCTTGGACAGGCCGTAGCGGGCCGGCCACGGGCTCGCCGTGGGCACCGCGCGGCGGGCCTGCTCGAACAGGGCGCGCGTGGCGGGCGGCGCCGGCGTAGCCGCGGTGCCCGATGACAGCACGAGCTCGAACTTGCCCTCTTCGGGAATGCAGACATCCTCGCAGACCAGCCAGTTGGCTTCGGCAGCCAGGGTCATGGGCCCCGCGAGATCGGTCGGCGGGGTGATGCGCACCAGCAGCACCGACTCGTCCTTGAAGCCGTAATTCGTGATGCCGCCGATATCGAACAGGGTCGGCGCCGGCCACACGATGGGATCGGCCTTGGCGCCCTGTGGCAGCTTCCACGTGATTTCGGTCGGCAGGCCGGATTCGCCCGGATTCTTCCAGTAAGTATGCCACTTGGGGCGTATCGTCTGGCGCAGACCGACCCAGAACGGCTCGCCGGGCTTGACCGTCGTGACCTCGGACACGAGTTCGGATCGCACATTGTCGGTCGTCACGACCGCCGCCTGCGCGGGCGAAGCCTGCGCAAATGCCGACGGGGCGAGGGCCGGACCGACCAGAAGCACGAGAAGAAGGGCCAGGAGACGCGTCATCGCCATTCTAAGTGACCTCGGGTCGTGGCGCTTGCAAGGCAATCCGGATCAAGCCGCCGTGATATTTTGCCCGCTCCGTGGCGACCGACTAAGGTCTTGGCCGGACTGGAGAATTCATGTTGCGACTGGATGAACGGCGCCTGCTCGGCGCGCTTGACGAGTTGGCCTCCATCGGCGCCATCGAGGGCGGCGGCTGCGCGCGGCTGGCGCTCACCGACGAGGACAGGGTCGGCCGCGACCTCGTCGTGGGCTGGATGAAGGCGCTGGGTCTCGCCGTGACGGTCGATGCGATCGGCAACGTGGTGGGCGTGCGGGCCGGTACCGAGGACCTGGCGCCGGTGATGACCGGCAGCCATATCGACACGGTTCGCACCGGCGGCCGCTACGACGGCAACTACGGCGTGCTCGCGGGACTGGAAGTCGTGCGGGCGCTCAATGAGGCGGGCGTCACGACACGCCGGCCGATCGCCGTCGCCTTCTTCACCAACGAGGAGGGTGCGCGCTTCCAGCCCGACATGATGGGCAGCCTCGTCTATGTCGGCGGCATCGGCCTCAACGAAGCCTATGCCGCGGCCGACAAGGACGGCGCTTCGGTCGGCGACGAGCTGCGGCGCATCGGCTATCTCGGGCCGGCGAAGCCGGGTGCGGTGAAGCCGTATGCCTTCGTCGAGCTGCATATCGAGCAGGGGCCGATTCTCGACGAGGAGAAGGTGCAGATCGGCGTCGTCGAGAGCGTGCAGGGCATCTCGTGGACCGAGTACACCGTGACCGGTGTCTCAAACCATGCCGGTACGACGCCGATGCGCCTGCGCCGCGACGCGGGCTACCTCGCCGCCTCGGTCAATCTCTTCGCCCGCAAGCTCGCCTGGGAGATGGGCGGCGACCAGGTGGCCACGGTGGGCTCGCTGGCGCTGCGGCCCAACCTCATCAACGTCGTGCCCAACCGCGCGATCTTCTCGGTCGACCTGCGCAACACCGACGAAGCCAAGCTCAAGGAAGCCGAGGCGCGGGTCGCGGCACACATTGCGGAAGTGGCGAAGGCCGAGCGGGTAGAGGTCGAGGCCAAAGTGCTGGCGCGCTTCGAGCCGGTGATCTTCGACTCTGGGCTAGTCGATCGGGTCGAGCATCATGCCAAGGCCTTGTCGCTGAGCACGCGGCGCATGCCGTCGGGCGCCGGCCACGATGCCCAGATGATGCAGCGCGTCTGCCCGACGGCGATGATCTTCGTGCCGTCGGTCGCGGGCCTCAGCCACAACGTGAAGGAACACACCGAGGCCGCCGATCTTGCGGCCGGTGCACAGGTGCTGCTGAACGTAATGCTGGAACTGGCCGGGTAGGCGGTGAAGCAGCCCGATACCAATCTCGCCGAGCAGGTCATGGCGCGGCTGATCGCCGATATCCGCGGCGGCCGTCTCGCGCCGGGCACGCGACTGCCGACCGAGCAGATGCTGACGGCGGAGCTGGGTGTGAGCCGTACGGTGGTGCGCGAAGCCGTGGCAGCGCTGCGCGCCGACGGGCTGGTCGTGACGCGCCGCGGCTCCGGCGCCTACGTCGCCGACCCGTCGGCCGGGCCCTTTCGTATCGTGCCGCCGCGCGCGACGTCGCTGCCCGACATCCTGAACGTCATGGAACTGCGACTGGCGGTCGAAGTGCAGGCGGCAGGGCTCGCCGCCGAGCGCGCGATCCGAAGGCAACTCGGATCGATCCGCGCCGCGTGGCGGGCGATCGACGACGCGCTTCAGCGGGGCGAAGGCGCCGTCGCCGAGGACTTTGCCTTCCATCGCGCCATCGCCGAAGCGACCGGCAACGACCAGTTCCCGCGCTTCCTGGCGTATCTCGGCAGTCACGTGATCCCGCGCCAGAGCGTACGGCTGGACATGGACACGCCGGCCGAGCGCCGTCTCTATCTCGAGCGCATCCAGGCCGAGCACACGCGCATCGTGACGGCCATCGCCGATGGCGAGCCATCGGAGGCGCGGCGCGCCATGCGCGATCATCTCACGCGCTCGCTCGACCGCTATAGAACTCTGGCAGGAGGAAACAGGAATGGCCGACGCTAGGAATGCCGCTCGTCGCATCGTCTTCACTGGCGCCGCCGGCGGCATCGGCACCATGACCAGGCCGCTGCTGGCCGGGTTCTATCCGGGGCTGGTGCTGAGCGACCGGGTCGAGCCCGCGGATCTGCAGCCGCACGAGACGTTCGTTCCGGCCGATCTTACCCGTCCCGACGAAGTCGCTGCAGCGCTTGCGGGCGCCGACAGCGTCATCCATCTCGGCGGTCATTCGGTCGAGGGCACCTGGGACCAGATCCTGCAAGCAAACATCGTCGGCTGCTACAACGTCTTCGAGGCGGCCCGCGAGGCCGGCGTGAAGCGTGTGATCTTCGCCTCGTCCAACCACGCGATCGGCTTCTATCCACGTTCGCGGCGCATCGGCGCCGACGTCACGGTGCGGCCCGACAGTCGCTACGGCGTCAGCAAGGTGTTCGGCGAGGCGCTGGGCTCGCTCTATTCGGACAAGCACGGCATGGCCGTGACCTGTCTCCGCATCGGCAATGTCGGGCCGGTCCCGCTCGACGTGCGGCGCCTCTCCATCTGGATCTCGCCGCGCGATCTCGTGCAGCTCTTCCAGATCGGCCTCGATCATCCCGATCTTCGTTACGAGATCTTCTACGGGGCGTCGGACAATGCGGCGGGCTGGTGGGACAATTCGCGGGCGCACCAGCTGGGCTATCGTCCGCAGGACAAGTCGGAGGACCATCGCGCCCATGCCGAGGCCGAACAGGCAAGGATCGGACCAGATCCGGTCGGCGATCTCTTCCAGGGCGGCAGTTTTTGCTCGGCAGAGTTCACCAACGACGTGAAGCGCACCGGCCCTTAAGAGCTATACTCGCGGTCGAGAGGTGACGATGACTCGTTTTCTGACTGTCGGTGCGGCGCAGATGGGTCCCATCCAGCGCAGCCATACCCGTCGCGACGTGGTGGAGCGGCTGATCGCCCATCTGCGCGAGGCGAAGCGCATGGGTTGCGAACTCGTGGTGTTTCCCGAACTCACGCTCACGACGTTCTTCCCGCGCTGGTGGATGAAGGACCAGGTCGAGATTGATTCCTTCTTCGAGCAGGAGATGCCGTCCAACGAGACGGCGGCCTTGTTCACCGAAGCGAAGCGCCTCTCGATGGGCTTTTGTCTCGGCTATGCGGAGCTCGCCAACGAGGACGGCCGCATCCGGCGTTTCAACACGTCCATCCTGGTCGAGCGCGACGGCAGCATCGTGGGCAAGTACCGCAAGGTCCATCTGCCGGGCCATGCCGAACACGAGCCGGAGCGGCCGTTCCAGCATCTCGAGAAGCGCTACTTCGAGGTCGGCAACCTCGGCTTCCCGGTCGTCAAGGCATTCGGCGGCAACATGGGTATGTGCATCTGCAATGATCGCCGCTGGCCCGAGACCTATCGAGTCATGGGCCTGCAGAACGTCGAGATGGTGCTACTGGGCTACAACACGCCGCTGCACAATGCGCCTTCGCCCGACCATGACGAGCATTCCTGGTTCCACAACCAGCTCTCCATGCAGGCCGGCGCCTACCAGAACGGCACCTGGGTCGTCGGCGTCGCCAAGGGCGGCACCGAGGAGGGCGTGCCCTCGCTGGCCGACAGCATGATCGTGGCGCCCTCGGGCAAGGTCCTTGCACGCGCCGGCGGCGACGGCGACGAGCTGATCGTCCATCGCTGCGACCTCGATGCCGGCCGCAGCTACAAGACGACGACCTTCAACTTCGCCGTCCACCGCCAGCCCGACCAGTACCGCATGATCGTCGAGCGCAAGGGCGCGATCGATCCCGCCTGAAGCTCAGCAACCATTAAAAACAGGCTGTCATGCGGAGGCGTGACGCGCGGAGATCCAGGGGGTGCCGCGGGCGACGACGGCGTTGACCTGGATGAGCATCTTGCGTGCGCAGGCGACCATGATCTTGC
>JAGNNA010000411.1 GCA_017990895.1 Reyranella sp. | reverse complement strand
CCTTGCCGTCGGGAAGTCGCACGGTCAGGCGACCGGCGGACAGGCGTTCCAGGGATTTGAGGATGAACCGGGCGGCGAGGGGCATGCTGTCCGAAGTGCAAGTCAGCGGGGCACGAGCTCCGACGGCGGTGCTGGCTTAGCGTAAAATCTCGCCCGCTTCCGCCACAGATGCAAGGCCTGCCAGTAGATCCGGGCCACGACACCCAGGGTCATCGTCGGGTTGGCGAGGAAGCGCCGCAGGATGCCGCGGTCGTCCAGCGCCTCGCGCCGTCCGCCGACCGACGTGGCGAGCATCAGGCCCTGATCGTCGTGATAGTTCACATCGACATGCGCGCGCTCGCCGTCGAGACGGAAGCGGAAGCGATAGCCGCCCTCGATCGGCAGGAACGGAGAGACGTGGAAGGCCTTGCGGCCTTCGAGCCACTGGTCGGGCCCGATGGGCGTCCGGTCGTCGTGATGCACGAGATAACAATGGCTCTCGCCGAACGTGTTGTTGACCTCGCACAGCACCGCCCGAAGGGCTCCAGCTCGGTCGCGGCAGAACCAGAAGCTTACCGGATTGAATACGTAGCCCAGCATGCGGGGCATGGTCATCAGCACGACCTCGCCGTCGCAGAGGTCTTCCACGCCCTGCTGCCGCAGGATCCCCTTCAGCCACAGGTCGAGATCCGTTCCGTCTCGCGCGCCGTGGTCGGCGCGGCGAAAGGAGACGGCGCCGCGGCGGTCGACCTTCAGCCAGCGGCCCGCGGCACTTTCCAGAGTGCCGAGGTCGAGGCAGAGGTAGCCGACCTTGTAGCGGAACGCGTTCTCGCGCGGCCGGAGCCGACGATGGACCACCGTGGCATCGACAATAGAGTGGGGCGAGGCGTGGCTCACGGGGTCTCGGCTGCGGTGCGGGCGGCCACCGGAATCGGCAGCGGCGGGATCGCGGGCGTGTCGGCTACGACGCGCGGCGGGTCGCCGATCCGGCGGTGCTCGTCGGGACGCGGCCAGGGACGGTGAACGCCCAGTTGCTCGGCAACGTCGAGGCCGGCGGAGAGGGCGTCCTCGTGGAAGCCGTAACCGCAATAGCTTCCGCAGAAATAGGTCCCGCGCACCCCCTGGATGCGATGCAGATCGCGCTGCGCGCGGATGGCCGCGGCGTCGTACATCGGATGCTCGAAGGAGAAGCGCGCATGCGCCGTTGCCGGCGTCGGCACGCGGCCGGGATTCACCGAGACGAAGAGCGGCACGCTGTCGGGGAGGTTCTGCAGTCGGTTCATCCAGTAGGTCACGCTGACGTTGCTGTCGCGGCTGCGGCTGTCGGCGACGTAGTTCCAGCTGGCCCAGACATTGCGGCGTTTCGGCATCAGGCTTTCGTCGCCATGCAGCCAGACCTCGTTGGTCGAGTAGGCGAAGCGGCCGAGCAGATCGCGCTCCGTCTGGTCGGCATCGGTGAGAAGGGAAAGGGCCTGGTCGGCATGGCAGGCGAGCACGACGCGGTCGAAGCGATCCCAATGCCCACCTGCGTCGCGCACTTCCACGCCTTCGCCGAGACGCCGGATCGCACTGGCCGGCGTCGCCAGCCGCGCGCGGGCGCGTAGCGGCGCCACGATCCGCTCGACATAGGAACGGCTGCCGCCGCTCACCGTGCGCCACTGCAGCTGGGGCCCGACCGTAAGGAGCCCATGATTGTTGAAGAACCGCGCAAAGGTCTGCGCCGGATAATCGAGCATGCGCCCGAGCGGCGTCGACCAGATGCAGGCCGCCATCGGCACGAGATAGCGGTCGCGGAAGGCCTCACCGAAGCCCGCCTGCGCGATGAAGTCGCCAATGGTGAAGTCGAGGTCCTCGGCCCTGTCGAGAAGCTGCGGCGCCATCCGGTTGAAGCGCAGGATGTCGTGCGTCATGCGCAGGAAGGAGGGGCGGGCGAGGTTGCTGCGCTGGGCGAAGTAGCCGGAGAACGAGCTCGCATATTCGAAGCCGCCCTCATCGAGGCTGACGGCGAACGACATATCGGACGGTTCGGTCGGCACGCCGAGGTGATCGAACAGGGCGATCAGGTTCGGATAGTTGCGCTCGTTGTAGACGATGAAGCCGACATCGACCGGCAGGCGCCCCTGCTTCGTCGGCGCCTCGACCGTACAGGAGTGTCCGCCGAAGCGGTTCTCCCGTTCGTAGACGACCACGTCGTGGCGGCGGCTGAGGAGCCAGGCAGCTCCAAGACCGGATACGCCGGCGCCGATGACGGCGATTTTCATTTTCGAAAGCTCCCCTGGATGCTTCTACGCTGATTTCTTGATGGTTTGGAAGGCTGCCAGCGCCCGATCCCGGGCGGCGCCGTGCTCTACGATCCGCGCAGGATAGACATCGTCCGGCACGCCAGCCGTCCAGGGGCGATGGAGCGTGTCATTGGGCAGGTGGGCGAGTTCGGGAACCCAGCGCCGGATGTAGTCTCCTTCGGGGTCGAACTTCTCGCCCTGGAGGACGGGATTGAAGACGCGAAAGTAAGGGGCGGCATCGGCGCCGCAGCCGGCCACCCACTGCCATCCGGTCGCATTGTTCGCGAGGTCGGCGTCGACCAGCGTGTCCCAGAACCAGCGCTCGCCTTGGCGCCAGTCGATCAGCAGGTCCTTCGTCAGGAAGGACGCCGCGATCATGCGTACACGATTATGCATCCAGCCAGTCGTCCACAATTCGCGCATGCCGGCATCGACGATGGGATAGCCCGTTCTGCCTCGTTGCCAGGCCGTGAGTGATTCTTTGGAATCGGCCCACGGGAACGAATTGAACTCCGGCCGGAAGTTGCGCTCCGTCAGGTCGCCATTGTGAAAGAGGAGGTGGTAGGCGAATTCGCGCCAACCGACTTCCGACAGAAACTTCTCCGTTGACGCCGAAACGCCCCGGCTCATCGCGGCGTGCCAGATCTGACGCGGCGATATCTCGCCGAAAGCGAGATGGGGAGACAGGCGGGACGTTCCCTCCACCCCAGGGAGGTCGCGCGAGCGGCGATAGTCCTCGAGGGCCTCGTCGAGGAAATCCGTGAGCCGCTGCCTGGCGCCGGCCTCGCCCGGGGTCCAGGCTGCGCGCATGCCGCCGGCCCAATCGGGCGCGGTCGGCAGCAAGCGCCATGAGGCGAGCGGTTCGCCGGTCGGCCATGACGTTGGTGCCTGCAGACTTTTCGGGGCGGGCAGCGGGGGGCCCGCTGGCGATAGTGTGCGGCAGGCGCGCCAGAAGGGCGTGAACACCTTGAAGGGGTCGCCGCTCTGCGTGGCCACCTCCCAAGGCTCGAACAGCAGGCTCGCCTTGAAACTCTCGACTGCGAGGCCGCGTTCGGAGAGCGCCGTCTTCAGGCGCGCATCGCGTTCGCGGGAGGCCTGATCGTAGACGCGGTTCCAGAGGACTGATTCCGCCCCGCATTCTGCAGCGAGGTCTGCAAGGACCTTCTCGGCCGGGCCACGTCGCAGGACCAGACGCGATCCGAGCCGCCCCAACGCCGCGTCGAGTGCTTGCAGGCTACAGTGGAGCCACCAGCGCGATGCGCCGCCGACCCGCCGGACACCCTGGGTTTCCTCGTCCAGAACGAACACCGGCACGACCGCATGACCGGCCTCGAGCGCCTTGGCGAGTGCAGGATTGTCCGACAGGCGAAGGTCGCGGCGGAACCATACGATCGAAACCGACATATGCTGCATACGCACATGTCGCGCCGACGGATGACGGCAGAGACCGCTTCAGGAGCGCGGGCAGTTGGGGGCCGGCCGCATCTCGAGGCTCTGGAGATCGGCGGTCACTGTGAGCAGTCCGGTATCGACGGTCAGCCGGTCGAGCACGCCGTTCTCGAACACCTGTGCCGTCACGGAAAATAGTGGGCGCTGGGCCTGGTCGCGGCCTCGCGTGAAGCTCATGAAGACCGGCCACGACTTGCCTTTCGGCGTTGCGACCGGCTTGTCGGTCGGCCGGGACGCCCTCAGGCGGGCATCATCCAGCTGCGTCACGTCGATCAGGAATCCATCCCCCATCACTTCGGGATCGAACATCAGGGCGGGAAACGAAGCGGCGTTGGCGCGGAGCCGTTCCGTGAGGTGATCGATGGCCGCCACTGGCATCAAGGTGGCGAAGGGCAGGAAGAACTGGGAGGGCTGGGCACCCGCCGTCGCGATCTCGGCGCGCAGTTCGCCCTGCGCGCGCTGGACCCGACCCTTCGTCTCGCGCTTATTGCCGTTCTGAATCTGCGTGGTCAGGTAGCGAAGACTGTTGCCGCTGCGGGGCTCCTCGGCATCC
>JAGNNA010000410.1 GCA_017990895.1 Reyranella sp. | reverse complement strand
CGACGTCGTACTCGCCGCGCGAGATCGCGGTCGGCGAGGTCATGCCCCGGGCGATGAATCCCGAGAGATGGTCGTGGTCGAAGGTGAGGCAGACGATGTGGCGCGGCATGGCGGCGGCTCCGGCTCCGGTTCCGAGAGTGATCTGCGAAGCTTAGGCCGGATTGTCGTGCGCGCCCATCGCCGGATGCTATCCTGACGGGTCAGGGAGGTGAGCGATGGACGAAGCCGAACGCCTGCGTGCGATGGTCGATGCGGCCCAGCGGATCGTGGCCTTCACGGGGGCCGGAATCTCGACGGAATCCGGCATTCCGGATTTCCGCTCACCCGGCGGCATCTGGACCCGCTACAAGCCGATCTACTTCGACGACTTCATGGCCTCCGAGGAGATGCGCCGGGAGTCCTGGCATCGCAAGTTCGCCACCGACGAAACCATGCTGAAGGCCGAGCCGAATGCCGGCCATCGCGCGCTCGCCAAGCTGGTGGAGCAGGGGCGCATGAGCGCGATCATCACGCAGAACGTCGACGGGCTGCACCAGCGCTCGGGCGTCCCCGAATCGAAGATCATCGAGCTGCACGGCAACACGACCTACGCCACGTGTCTGGACTGCGGACTCCGTCACGAACTCGCCCCGATCCGGAGGGCCTTCCTGGAGAAAGGCACACTGCCGGTTTGTGAAAAGTGCGAGGGCATCGTGAAGACGGCGACTATCTCGTTCGGTCAGGCGATGCCCGAGGTGCCGATGCTGCGCGCGCAGGAGGAGACGCTGGCCTGCGACCTGTTCATTGTCCTGGGGAGCTCGCTGGTCGTCTATCCCGCGGCCGGATTTCCGCAACTCGCCCGCCGCAATGGCGCCAGGTTCGTGATCGTCAATCGCGATCCGACCGATCAGGACGACGACGCGGATCTGGTCATTCACAAGGAGATCGGGCCGACCTTGAGCCGCGCCATCGGGGTGAACTGAACGCCGGTCGTTGCGGCGCAACGTCGGACGCGATTTAATTGCCGAAGAGCAAGGAGACTCCAATGCGGATCAATCGCAGGACTGCGCTGCTGGGTGGCCTCGGCGTCGCCGCATGGGGCGCCAGACCTGCCGCGGCGCAGGACATCACCTTCTTCCGCATCGGCACCGGGGCCACCGCCGGTACCTATTTCCCGATCGGCGGCCTGATCGCCAATGCCATCTCCAACCCGCCGGGTTCGCGCTCCTGTGCCGACGGTGGCTCCTGTGGCGTGCCGGGGCTGGTCGCCACGGCGGTCGCCTCCAACGGCTCCGTCGCCAACGCCAACGGCATCGCCGCCGGCACGATGCAGTCGGGCTTCGTGCAGTCCGACGTGGCCTACTGGGCCTACAACGGCACTGGCATCTACGAGGGGCGCCCCAAGGCGGACGGCCTGCGGGCCATCGCGAGCCTCTACCCGGAGAGCTTCCAGTTGGTCGCCCGCAAGGGCTCCGGTATCAAGTCGGTGACGGACCTCAAGGGCAAGCGGCTGTCGCTGGACGAGCCCGGCTCGGGAACGCTGGTCGACGCCCGATTGATCCTGTCCGCCTACGGGCTCACCGAGAAGGACCTCAAGGCAGAGTACCTGAAGACCCAGCAGGCCGCCGACAAGCTCAAGGACGGGCAGCTCGACGCGTTCTTCAGCGTGAGCGGCTGGCCCAACGGTGCCATCTCCGAACTGGCGGTGACCTCGGGCATCGATCTCGTACCGATCGCCGGTCCGGAAGCGGACGGGCTGGTCAAGACGCACGGCTTCTTCGCGGTCGACGAAATTCCGGACGATGCCTACAAGAACGTAGCCGGCGTGAAGACAGTGAGCGTCAACGCGATCTGGGCGACCTCGATCAAGCAGCCCGAGGCGCTGATCTATGCGATTACCGCGGCGCTGTGGAATCCCAACACTCGCAAGCTTCTCGATTCGGGCCACGCCAAGGGCAAGGTCATCAGGCTCGAGACGTCGCTGCATGCCCTGGGCATTCCGCTGCATCCGGGTGCGGAGAAGTTCTACAGGGAAAAGGGCCTGATCAAGTAAGGCCTGCCAGGGGAGAGCGGAAATGCGTTTGAAGGGCAAGACCTGCGTCGTTACGGCGGCAGGGCAAGGGATCGGTGCGGCCACGGCACGGGTCTTCGCGGGCGAGGGGGCGAGGGTCTGGGCCACCGACATCGACGCGGGCAAGCTCGAGGCGCTGGCCGGCGTGGAGGGCGTTACCCCGCGCACGCTCGACGTGCTGGACAAGGAAGCGATCGGCCGGCTCGCCACGGAGACCGGCGCCATCGACGTCCTGTTCAACTGCGCAGGCTTCGTCCATCACGGAACGGTGCTCGATGCCACCGACGAACAATGGCAGTTCGCCTTCAACCTCAACGTCCGCAGCATGTTCTGGACGATCCAGGCTTTCCTGCCGGGCATGCTCGGCAAGGGCACGGGTTCGATCGTCAACATGTCGTCGGCCGCCTCGTCGGTGAAGGGCGCAGCCCTGCGCTGCATCTACGGCACGACCAAGGCCGCCGTCATCGGCCTCACGAAGTCGGTCGCCGTCGACTACGTTTCCAAGGGAATCCGCTGCAATGCGATCTGTCCGGGGACGGTCCAGACGCCGTCGCTCGACGAGCGCATCTCGGCATTGGGCGGCGGCGCCGACGCCCGGCAGTTCTTCCTGCAGCGCCAGCCGGCCGGCCGGTTCGGCGCGGCCGAGGAGATCGCCGCGCTCGCGACCTACCTCGCCAGCGACGAGTCGGCTTTCACCACCGGCACGGTGAACGTGATCGACGGCGGCTGGAGCGTTTGACAGTGGGCATAGCGGCCATTGCCGCACGGGCACCGGTCATCCCGGTCCTGACCATCGAGACGCTCGATACCGCGGTGCCTCTGGCGCGGGCGCTCGTCAGGGGCGGGCTGCCGGTTCTCGAGATCACGTTACGTACCGACGCGGGGCTCGACGCCATCCGGGCGGTCGCCGACGAGGTGCCCGAGGCAATCGTCGGCGCAGGGACCGTGCTCAATGCAGCCCAACTGGATCAGGTGCAGCGTGCGGGTGCGCGCTTTGCCGTGAGTCCGGGCTGCACGGACGCGCTCGCCAGGGCCGCACGGTCATCTAGCTTACCGTTCCTTCCAGGTGTCCAGACAGTCTCCGAGGCGATGGCTCTCGGGGAGCTTGGCTTCGGGATTCTCAAGTTCTTTTCGGCCCATGCGGCGGGCGGTTTGACCTGGATCAAGGCGGTCGGGGCGCCGCTGTCGGGCCTGCGTTTCTGCCCGACCGGGGGATCACGGTGGAGACGGCGCCGGCCTATCTGGCGCTCCCGAACGTGGCCTGCGTAGGCGGGTCCTGGGTCGCCCCGCGTGTCGCCGTGGCAACAGGTGACTGGCAAAGCGTCGAAAGGCTGGCCGCCGCGGCCGCGGCGCTCAAACGCCGCTAGCGGAAGCACGGGAAAGGTGCTTCAAGCAAAGCTTCAAGGAGCAGCGGCCACCAATATGAACAGGTTGTCGATCGCGGCGCTGGCGTTTTCGCTTGTGGTGGGCGGGGCAGCGCGAGCCGATTCCGTCATCATCCTGAATTCCGAGGAAGCGTCCTACAGCATCCTGAGCCGCAGCGCGCGCGCCGAGGTGGTCCGGCTGCCGGTTGGGCGCGAGCCGCACCATCTGATCCTGTCCCCCGACGGCAAGGATGTGCTGATCGGATCGACGGCGACCAACGAACTCCTCGTCCTCGACGTCAAGACCGGCGAACGCAAGCGGGTCGTGAAGGACATCCTCGATCCCTACCATCTGGCCTTCAGCCCCGACGGCAAGTGGTTCGTCACGGCAGCCTACCGGCTCGACCATGTCGACATCTATCATGCCGACGGGTTCCGTCTCGCCGGTCGCATCTTCATCGACGGGCTGCCGAGCCACATGGCCTTCGACGCCGAGTCCAAGACGGTCTTCGTCACCCTGCAGCAGAGCGGGCGGGTCGCTGCCTTCGATCTGGCGACGCAGACGCTCAAGTGGAACATGCCGGTCGGCAATGCGCCGGCGGGTATCGTGATGCTGCCGGACGACAAGCGCCTGCTGGTCGCGCTGACCGGCGAGGATCGGATCGTGACGGTCGATCCGAAGGACGGTGCGGTGAAGGGCACCCTCCAGACCGGCAAGGGCGCCCACAATTTCTTCCCCAAGGGCGATGGCCGCCATTACTTCCTCAGCAATCGCGTCGAGTGCACGGTCTCCCTGATCGACACCAAGGACGAACCGAAGGTCGTCGCCAGTGTCCGCATTCCGGGCGGGCCCGACTGCATGGACAT
>JAGNNA010000409.1 GCA_017990895.1 Reyranella sp. | reverse complement strand
CCGACGACAACTGCATCCAGGCGCCATCGTCGACCACCGCGTGAACGATCCGCGGCTCATGCAGATTGCCGCCGCCATCGACGAAGGACGGGAACACGACCTTCAACACCCGACGCTCGCGATGGACCATACCATTGCCGGAAGGAACGAGTCTGCCCGAACCGGCGGGGGTGTAGGCAGCTGTGACAGGCTTGGCCGCCGCCGGTTGGCGAATAAACGGCCCCGCCGGCGTCATGGGCCGCGCATTCTGGATCACCGACAATGCCTGATCGTCGATCAGGGTCGAAGGCGCGCAGGTCCCGCCCGGGGCGCTGCAGGCGAAGCTTCCCTTGATGTTGCCGCCGAACAGTGAAGTGCAGGCTGCAAGCTGGGTCGCGGCGAGACCGACTGCGGCAATGCTTGCCGCCCGAGCCAGACCGCTTGGCGCACGATGCTCAGCGAGCATGCCAAGGCGCACGGCAAGGCGCCAGAACGCGAGACTGGATCCGAGCGAAATCGTCTCGGTGCCAAGGCTGGCATGGCCCGCCGAGCGGGCCCAGGCGCGTCGGCGCAACTTTATCAGTTCAAAGGGCGTGAGGTCCCGACCAAGTGGCGGGCCGAAGGCGAGAACGAGATCCTGCCACAGCCGGATTGCCTCGCCGCGTTTCAGCTCAACCCGCGGCAACGAGATTGCCCCGCGAGAGCGCCGCGCGACCGCGCGCACCAAGCTCGCATGCTGCTTCGGGTCAAGTACGGTCACGACTTGGCGCCCTTCAACCATTGCTCGAGGACCTCGCGCGGGCGGAATCCTTCGATCACCGCGCCGTCCGAACGAACGATTACCGGGGTTCCGGCAAGGCCCTGCTCGCGGGCAAAGCGCTCGTTGGCATCAAGCGGCGAAGTGTCGCAGGCGCGGGTGTCGGTGATCGGCGCGCCGGCATAGGCGGCCTTGACGGCTCTCCGCCGATCGCGCGCGCAGAACACCTGGTTGGCAATGTCGCGGCTGCCTAGCACTGAGATCGGCCGCTCGATTACGCGCACATTCATGCTTTCAAGCACACCCGAGAGCGCCCGGCAGTAGCCACAGCGGAAGTCGCTGAACACCGTGACGGACGGCCCCGAGCTTGCTCCCCAGACAATGCCGCCCGCCTCGGGCAGTGCGGCGAGCGACATCATCCGGGGGGCACCACTCGTCGCCGGCGTGCTGACGCCGCGGCGGGGGGTCTCGACTTCCTGTGCTTCCTGTTTGCTGCCCGCCGCGCCGCCGACAAGGAGATCGGGATTGACCTCGAGGAGCCGGACTGCGGTCAGATCCTGACGGGTCTGCATGTCGTAAACGCGCCCGATGAGCAGGTAACGCGCGGTCTTGTCGACATAGAACAGCTGCGATCCGGCTGTCACTTCGCAGACCCCGTCGACCAGCTGGCAATTGACCCGGCTCACCTGGGTGCGCGGTAGGCGCTGCTTGAGGAGCGCGGTGACGGTCTGGTCGGCCTCGGACGGCGTGTGAACGATATTTGGCGCGGCGCTCCCGGTGCCAACCGCACCAGCATTTGCCCAAACCAGCGATCCGCCGCTGCCGAGCACGATTGCGGCCAGTGGCACCAAGGCTTGGCGAAGGCTGGGCCTGCCCAAATTCAGTGGTTTCAGCTTCATTGCACCCTCCTCATCCGTTGATGAACACGCCTTCGAGAAACACGATTTCGACATCGATCCCGGTCGGCATTTCGATTACGGGCTGGTACTGCTCGGCCCGCTCGATCAGGTATTTGCTGACCATGTCGCCCGAGGTCGCGATGCCTTCGCCGAGGCCGCCTTCGAGAATGTCGCCGGTGCCAAGTTTCTGGCGCTGGCCGTTTACGTTGACGTTGGTGCCTGTGAGCGTCGTATTGGTGTTGGCGGAAAATCCGCGGCCAAACCCGCCTGCAAGCCCGGCGAGGAAGGCCTGGCCGATCAGCGAGCCCTCGCGGCTCACCACCCTGCCCCTGACCCCGGTTTTGCCGCCAAAGGCGATGAAGCCTTTCACGTCGGAGACCGCGTAGCGCCCATTGGGCTGCGGGCAGGTCATCCGCTGCAGCTTGACGTAGACTTTCTCACTCGAGAGGTCGCCGCGCGCCGCACCGTTGACCAGACAACCCGCGATATTGGTCGTGAGCAATCGCCCGTTGTCGTAGACCGAGCGCGCGGGGCCAGTGATGCGCAGCACGACCGGCAAAGGATCAGTCTGGCTCTGGACGCCGGCAGCGGCATCGACCCCGACGATGACCTTGGCGACCGCGATCGAATTGGGGGGGAGGTAATTGGCGCTGTCGGTAAAAACGGTATTCCCCTTGGGGACAGGACTTCCGGTGCCGCTGGTGCCTTCGCCAAACGAGACCAGGCTCACCTCGCTGCCGCGGCCTACTGGCATGCCGGCCGCGGCCATGGCCGCCTGACCAGCAGGTGTGCCCGGCGCGCTCTGGTAACTCGGCGGACTGGTCCGCCCATAAAGCGCATTGGGCCCGACCGAAGTTGCACCTGGCCCGACAACAGGCTGGCCCATAATCGGCGACTGGCGAGCGGCGGCGAGCGCGGCCTTCAACTGCTCGTTTTCGTTCTGGTAGGCCGACAGCACCCGTTCGGTATCGGGCGGAATCCCTGCTGCCCCGCCGCTACCTCCGCCCTGCGCCTGGTTCTGGGCCAGCTGCGCTTCCAACTGATCGGCACGCTGCGCGCGGGCGGCGAGCGCGCGCATGTTGTTATCCATCGACATCATTTGGGCCTCGGACTGGGCGCGCCATTCTTTCTCGGCCATGTTCTTGTTGACCATCTCATCGACCGAGACGTCGGCGACCTGGCGCTTGACGTTGCCATCGCCGCTCTTGCTCTCGCCTGCGAAGATCCACGACGAGCCGATGATCAGGGCAGCGAGCCCGCCGGCACCAAGCAGCAGCATCTGCTTCTTCTTGACCGCCTCGTTGGCGACGATCGCATCGCCAAGCGGCGACGCATTGTTGCTGCCAGGATCGGCGCTATGACCATCAGCCAACGGACCATCGAGGGCCTTGGGACCTTTGCGGAACGGGTTTTTCCAGTCCATCACTGGCCTCCATTCGATTGGATGAGGTAGACGGCAGCCACCTGGCCGGGGGCGAGTTCGCTGACTGGGGTCATGAAGGCGACGCTGCCGCGGCCTGCGAGCAGGTTCTCATCGAGCGGCAAGGGGCCCTTGCCCATGTTGCGAACCTTGAGGATCAGGCCCTTGAGGTCTGCACCGCGGTATTCACCGACTTGCTGGACCTCGAGCCTGCCGACTACGACCGGTTCGAGCACGCTTTGCCGGATCTCGAACCCATCAATAGTCTCGCTACGATACATGGCCTGAGCGAGACGTACTGCGGTGTCCTCGGGCGAGGAGCGCACTTCCCAGTCGCGCGCCGCTTCGGCTTTGACTGCGGTGTTGGTGACGAACACCTGTTCCGCATCATTGCCCCGAACCTGACAGAGGAACTTGTAGACGAAGCCCTTGCGGGTCGTGCCGAAGAACGAGAGGTTGGGCTTGGTGAAGCCGTCTGGCACCGAGATGTATATGTCGCCGCGCACTGGCTCGTTGACGATCTTGAAGTCTTCGGCCGGGTTGCCCGTGGTGATCTTGGACACCGACGCGAACTGGTCACCGGCGAGGCTGATGCGGGTCAGGTCCTTGGCCGAAGCGGTGCAGGCGACCGTACCGTTGTCGGCCGCCGGGATGCTCTGATCCGCCATCGCGGGGCTGGCCGCCAGGCAGAGCGCGCCGAAGCAGATGAGCGCCGCGCCCACCGGCCGACCGGCAATCGCCAAAGGGCGTCCCGCGAGCACTGTCCCGGCGCCGATCGCGCCCCACGCCAAAACCGCCATCACTTGTCTCCCCCATCTGTGCCGCTGTTGGCGCTGGCGTTAGCGATGACTTTGCCCGCCGCGTCCTTGGTGACGCGCCCGAACCCTGCGAGCTTCAGGCTGACGCCCGAGTAGCTCCAAACGTAACGGAAGGTCCGAGCTTCGGAGGTGACCTCCTTCGAACCGACAACCGTGTGCAGTACGCCACCCACCTCGCTGGTCAGCGCATCGGGATCGACGGAGAGGTTCTCGATCGTGAAGAACTGCGAGACATTCGAGCCGTTCTGCTCGTTGAAAATCTTCATCAGCTCGGCCTTCATTCGGCCGTGAGTCCTGGGATCAGTGATGTCGAGGATCGAATCCATCCAGTATTGCAGGTTCGAGGGCGAACGGTTGAGCGTCAGCAGCGCGGCATCGCGCGTGACCAGCTCGAGATAGTCCTTGTCGACGTGGCTCG
>JAGNNA010000082.1 GCA_017990895.1 Reyranella sp. | reverse complement strand
GACAGGAGTAGCTCGCCCAGGAACAACCAGGAGCCGAAACGGCGCGACACCAGTTTGGTGTGCTTGCCCTGCCAGCCATGGCCCGCCTGCTGCGCCGCGAGCTTCTCCATCAGCGGCGCGGTGTCGACGAAGACTTTCAAACTCTGATGATAGGTGTCCCAGATGAAGCGGCCGAGCTGTTTCAGGCGGCTCTTCATCACGTCGTGATAGTCGCGGCCCTGCGCATAGACCGAGACCGCGCCGCGCTCGCGCTCCTCCAGCACGAAGCGCGGGTCGCCGGCCGGCCCGTAGTTGAGCGCGACCGAGACGACCGTGCGCGCCTCGGGCCACAGGCCGGCCGGGTCGATGCGCTGCTCGGCACGGTCGACCAGCCATCCCATGTCGCCCTGGAAACCGCGCGCCAGGAACGCCTCCATCCGCTCCTGCCGAAGCTGCCGCGCCTCGGGCGAGAGCTGCGCCGGTGCGAAAGCGACGGCGTCGAAGCCCAGCTCCAGCGCCTTGGCGGCAATCGCGTCACGCAGCTCGCGCGGCGTTGCCTGCTTCGGGGGGCGCTTCGGACGGGGCGGCAGCTTCGCCATCAACCCCGGCCGCGGTAAGGCGCCACGCCGGTCTCGGGAAGCCACAGGCCCTCGGGCGGCGCGGCGGTCTGCCAGAAGACGTCGATCGGCATGCCGCCGCGCGGATACCAGTAGCCCGCGATCCGGAGCCAGCGCGGTGCCAGTTCCTTTACCAGCCGCTTGCCGATGCCCACGGTGCAATCCTCGTGGAAGGCAGCTTCGTTGCGGAAGCTGTTGAGATAGAGCTTCAGCGACTTGCTCTCCACCAGTTTCGCGCGCGGCACGTAGTCGATCACGAGATGCGCGAAATCGGGCTGGCCGGTCACCGGGCAGAGCGAGGTGAATTCCGGCTGCGTGAAGCGTGCGAGATAGAGCGTACCCGGATGCGGATTGGGTACCGTCTCGAGGAGCGCCTGGGTGGGCGAGGCGGGGACGGGCGTCTCGTGCCCCAGCTGTTTGAGTTTTGCGTATTTAGCCATCTGCCCATCATATGCTAAGCGGGCCGTCATGACTCACAGGGTTGCCATCGTCGGCGCCGGACCCTCCGGCTTCTATGCCGCGGACGGGCTTTTGCGCGGCCGTCCCGACCTTCGCATCGACGTCATCGACCGCCTGCCGACGCCGTTCGGCCTGGTGCGGGCGGGCGTCGCGCCAGACCACCAGGGCACCAAGGCGGTGGTCCGCCAGTTCGACCGGCTGCTGGCCCAGCCCGATCTGCGCTTCGCCGGCAACATCCAGATCGGCCGCGACCTGTCTTGGGACGAGGTCATCCAGTCCTACGACGCCGTCATCGTCGCCACCGGCATGGTGGTCGACCGCAAGCTCTGCATTCCCGGCGAGGATCTGCCGCATGTCTGGGGCTCGTGGCGGTTCGTCGCCTGGCTGAACGGCCATCCCGACTTCCGCGGCGGCCCCGACCTCTCGGGCGTGAAATCCGTGGCGGTGATCGGCAACGGCAACGTGGCGCTCGACGTCGCGCGCCTGCTCGCCAAGAGTCCCGAGGAGATGGCCAAGTCGGACATCGTGCCCGAGGCGGGGGCGGCCATCGCGGCGGCGCCGATCGCCGACATCCACGTGATCGGCCGGCGCGGCGCCGAGCAGGCCTCCTTTACCACCAACGAGCTGGCCGAGATGGGCCGCTTGGCACGCGCCGTCGCGGTCGCCGATGCGAGCGTGCTGACTGCTGAAGCGCCGGCCACCGACCCGACGCCGGAGCGGTTGCGCAAGGCCAAGAATATCGAGACCCTGAAGCGCTACGCCGCGCAGAAGCCGGGCGAGAAGCCGGTCACGGTACATTTCCGCTTCCACGAGACGCCCACGGCAATCCGCCCCGGCGCGGTCGAGCTGTCGACCGGCACCATCGCCGCCGATCTCGTCGTCACCTGCATCGGCTATACCGGCGAGCCCTTCCCGCAGGCCGAGAGCGTGTTCGCGGTCGGCTGGGCGCGCCGCGGCCCCAGCGGCACCATCCCGACCAATCGCGCCGACAGTCATGCCGTGGCGAAGCAGGTGATCGAGTTCCTCGAGGACCGCGACCCCAAGAGTGGTCCTGACATCATGCCGCTCTGCGTCGACGCTGAGGGCTGGCATCGCATCGACAAGGCCGAGATCGCGGCGGGCGCCGCACAGGGCCGGCCGCGGGTGAAGTTCGTCGACTGGCAGGCGCTGCTCGACGTCGCGCAGGCCGACTGAGCGTTCGCTGTCAGGCGCGGACATTTCGCCTGTCGCGCGCCGCGCGCTGCGGCCCTATACCTTGCGCCTTACGGGGAAGGCCAAGAGTACAGGAGTTTCCATGATGAAGTTCGGTCGTCGTTTCATGGGTGCGCTGGTCGCCGCCGCCGCGGCGATGCCGCTGGTCGCGCCCGCCACCGCCTCGGCACAAACTACGCTGAAGGCGGCGCTGCATTCGGACCTCAAGATCATCGATCCGGTGTGGACCTCGGCGCTGATCACCACCAACCACGGCTACATGGTCTACGACACGCTGTTCGCGGTCGACGACAAGCTCGAGGTCAAGCCGCAGATGGTCGACAGGTGGGAGGTCTCGCCCGACAAGCTGACCTACACGCTGACCCTGCGCGACGGGCTGGAATGGCACGACGGCAAGCCGGTCACGGCGGAGGATTGCGTCGCCTCGATCAAGCGCTGGGGCGCGCGCGACGCGATGGGGCAGAAGCTGATGGCGGTGACGTCGGAGCTCACTGCCCCGGACGACAAGACCATCAAGTTCGTGCTGAAGCAGCCCTACGGCCTGCTGCTCTATTCGCTGGGCAAGCCGGGCTCGAACGTGCCGTTCATGATGCCGAAGTCGGTCGCGTTGACCGATCCCAACAGCCAGATCACCGACGCCACCGGCTCCGGCCCCTTCATCTTCAAGAAGGATGAGTGGAAGCCCGGCGAGAAGGCGGTCTACGTCAAGAACCCGAAGTACAAGCCGCGCACTGAGCCGGCGGCGGGCTTCGCGGGCGGCAAGGTGCCGAAGGTCGATCGCGTCGAGTGGCTGTGGATCCCCGACACGCAGACCCAGGTCAATGCGCTGCTGGGCGGCGAGATCGACCTCGTGGAGATCGTGCCGGCCGACCTGCTGCCGCTCCTGAAGAAGGACAAGAACGTCGTCGTCTACGTCGGCAACAAGGCCGGCCGCCAGTACACGATGCGCTTCAACGTGCTTCACAAGCCGTTCGACAATCCCAAGGTTCGGCTGGCCGCGCTCTACGCGCTCGACCAGAAGGAATTCCTGGACGCCAATGTCGGCAATCCCGAGTTCTACAAGGTCTGCAACTCGCTCTTCCCCTGCGGCTCGCCGCTCGAATCGACCAAGGGCTGGGAGGATAAGCTCTCCGGCAATGCCGCGAAGGCGAAGCAGCTGCTGCAGGAGGCGGGCTATGACGGCCCGCCGGTGGTGATGCTCCACCAGACCGATGTGGCCGGTCACAACAACCTCGCGACCGTGGCCAAGCCGCAGCTCGAGAAGGCCGGCTTCAAGGTCGACCTGCAGCCGATGGACTGGCAGACGCTGGTGGCACGGCGCGCGAAGAAGGATGCGCCCAGCGCCGGTGGCTGGAACGTCTTCTTCACCTCGTGGGGCGCGGTCGACGTGATCAACCCGGCCGCCGCGGCCTTCCTCAACGCCTCCTGCGAGAAGGCGACCTTCGGCTGGCCGTGCGATGCCGAGATGGAAAAGCTGCGCGATGCCTATGCCGCCGAATCCGATCCGGCGAAGCAGAAGGAGATCGCCGAGAAGGTCCAGCTGCGCGTGCTCGAATACCCGACGCATGTGCCGCTCGGCCAGTTCACGTCACCGACCGCGGTGCGGTCGAACGTGACCGGCATGGTCTATGCCCCGACGCTCGCGATGTGGGGCCTGGAGAAGAAGTGACCGCGTAGCCTTCGGATCGTTGCAAGCTCTCCACCCTGCCCTTATGGTTTCGATGTTCTCAGGGCAGGGTGAAACTCCCTACCGGCGGTATGCGGCGCGAGCCGCGAGCCCGCGAGCGTCTTCCGCGAGGAAGGGTCAGCAGATCAGGTACGAAGCCTGAGCCGACGGTCACAGTCCGGATGAAAGAGAACGTGTGTCCCGCTGCTTTCGCAGAGCAGCGGGCTCGCGCGTGATCGCCTTGGGTGACGTGTCCGTTCGCCAAAGGAGATTGCCATGACACAAGCCCGCTACGCCTTCGTCAAAGCCAGGTGGCACGCCGACATCGTCGACCGTGCGCTCGATGGCTTCCTCGAACTGATTCCCGCAGCGCAGGTCGATGTGTTCGACGTGCCCGGCGCCTTCGAGCTGCCGCTGTTCTCGCGTGACCTCGCGGCGACCGGGAAGTATGCCGCGGTCGCAGCCGCCGCCTTCGTGGTCGATGGCGGAATCTATCGCCACGACTTCGTCGCCCAGGCCGTCGTCGACGGTCTCATGCGCGCCGGTATGGAGACGGGCGTGCCGGTCCTCTCGGTGTCGCTGACGCCGCATCACTATCAGGAGACCGAACACCACAACGCGATCTTCCGCGCGCACTTCGTCGAGAAGGGCCGAGAAGCGGCGCGTGCGGCCCTGATGATCGGCAAGGCCCGTTTGTCGATGGCGGCCTAAGCAACCATTGTCATCCCGAACGCCGTGGGGGACCTCTTGCAGCGCTTGCAAAGGTCCCTCGCTCACGCTCGGGATGACACCGTGTTCGTGCCGTCAGCGGTCGCTGCGATAGACCGCGAGCTCGGCGCGGGTGTCGGCGATCGAGAACCAGCGATGCTGGCTGGCGCGGAACTGGCGCCAGTTCGCCAGGATCTTCTTGAACTGCTCGTTCTGTGCCGCTTCCTCGTCGAGCACCGATTCCAGCGCGACGCGAAGCGCCTTCACGACGTCTTCCGGCAATACCGAGAGCTGGGTGCCGGCGGCGACCAGCCGGGCGATGGCCACGGCGTTCTTGGCGTCATAGGAGGCGAGCATCTCGGTCATCGAGTAGTTGCAGGCGTATTTCAGGATGGCCTGGTAGCGCGGCGGCAGGCTCGCCCAGGCAGCCTTGCCGATCATCAGCTGGTTGACCGCCTCCAGCTCCATGACGCCCGGCGTATAGTAGTATTTCGCGACCTTGGCGAAGCCGAGCTTTTCGTCGTCATAGGGACCGACCCATTCGCAGGCGTCGAGCGTACCGCGCTCCATCGCGGGATAGATGTCGCCACCGGCGATCTGCTGCGGCACGGCGCCGAGCTTGGCGAAGACCTTGCCGCCGAAACCGGCAGTCCGGATCTTCAGGCCCGAGAAGTCGGCCGGGCTCTTCAGTTCCTTGCGGAACCAGCCCAGCATCTGGCCGCCGGTCTGGCCGGCCGGCAGGGCCACGACGTTGAAGCCGTCATAGACCTCATCCATCAGCTTCTTGCCGTCGCCGAACATCATCCAGGCATTGTGCATGCGCGGCGTCAGGCCGAAGGGCAGCGAGCCGTCGAAGATGAAGCTCGGGTTCTTGCCGATGTAGTAGCCGGTATAGGTGTGGCCGCATTCCACCGTGCCGTTCGACACCGCATCGAGCACTTGCAGGCCGGGCACGATTTCGCCGGCGGCGAACGGGGTCAGGGTGAACTTGCCGTCGGTCATCTCGCCGACGACCCGCGCGATGGTTGCCGATGCCCCGAACAGCGTATCCAGGCTCTTGGGAAAGCTCGAGGTGAGCCGCCATCTCACCACCTCGTTGGTCTGCTGACCGAAGGCCGGCGAGGCCGCAGCGACCGCAGCCAGCGAGGCGGCGGCGGGACCGAACTGTCGACGCGTGACGCTCATGGGTTTCCTCCTGTTTTTGCCTTGTTGCGCAAATTCTAGGACGGACTTCTTGGTACCGCTACCATAAAATCCGAACGACCTTCAGGCGGCGCTCCAGCCCCCATCTACCGGCAGGGCCGCCCCGGTGATGTCCGTGGCGCCGGGGCCACACAGGAAGGCCGCTAGCGAGGCCACGCTCTCCATGGCCACGAAGCGGCCCGAGGGTTGACGCCCGGCCATGAACTTCCCCATCGCCTGGTCGCGCTTCAGCCCCTCGGCAGCCATGAATTCCTGCAATCGTTGCTCGATCGCCGGGCTGGGCGAGGAGCCGGGACAGATGGCGTTGCAGGTGATGGCGTCGCGCGCCGTCTCCAGCGCCACGGCACGTGTAAAGCCGATCAGCGCGGTCTTGGTCGTGATGTAGTCGACCCGGTTCACGCCACCGAACAGGCCGTAGACCGAGGAAATGTTGATGATGCGGCCGAAGCTGCGGTCGCGCATGCCGGCGAGGACGAGGCGCGTCGTGTGGAACGCGGCCGACAGGTTCACCGCCAATGCCCGGTCCCAGTCTTCCGGGGCGAACCTTTCGACCGGTGCGAAGTGACGGACCACGGCGTTGTTGATCAGGATGTCGACGCCGGCGAATTCCCGTTCCGCGGTTTCGACCAGGTCGGTGATCTGGCGCGGGTCGGCGAGGTCGGCGCCGTGATACAGCGCGCGGATGCCATGCTCATCCTCGAGCGCGCGCCGCCGCGCCTCGATCTCCGCCGCATCGCCGAAGCCGTTCATGACGATGTTGCAGCCTTCGGCGGCGAGCCGCCGGGCCATTGCCTGGCCGAGCCCCTGCGTCGAGCCGGTGATGAGCGCGCATCTGCCCTTCAGCATGCCGTGTCCTCAGCTGCTCTCACGTTGCACGATTTCAAACCCGAGATCGATCCTGAGGCGTTCGGCCGGCGCACCCTGCAGGCGCCGCACGAGCAACTCGGCGCTGCGTCGGCCGATCTCCTGTCGGGGGATGCGCAGCGTCGTCACGCTCGGGACGGCGTGGCGGAGCAGGTCCACGTCGTCGAAGCTCGCGATGGCGATGCGGCCCGGCACGGCCCAGCCGCGGCGCTGGCATTCGAACAGCGCGCCGACCGCCAGCACTTCGCCCGCGAAGAAGCCGGCGTCGAGATCGGGATGGGCGTTCACCAGTCGCACCAGCGCGTCCGCGCCCTCGCTGAACCCGCCCGCGGCTTCGAGTACGAGGCTCTCATCGGTCGGCCGGCCGAGCTCGGCGAGTGCCGCGAAGTAGCCGCGGCGGCGCTCCTCGGAGCGGTCGTTGTCGCGCACCGGCAGGGTGACGAAGCCGATCTTGCGGTAGCCGAGGCGCGCGAGGTGGAGCGTCATGGCGCGGGCAGCCTCGAAGTTCGAATAACTGACGGCCATGTCGAGCGGATCGTCGGGCAAGTTGCCGGTCTCGATCACCGGTACGCCGCTCGCCTCGACCAGCTTGCGCATCCGTTTGCTGTGAATCGTGTTGTGGAGGAGGAGGCCGCAGACCCGTTGGGCGAGAAAGGCCGATACCAGCGCCTCCTCCTCCTCGAGCCGGTGACCACTGTCGGCGATCATCAGATGCATCCCGTTGGCGCGCAGTACGTCGGAGGCCGCCTGGATCATGCTGGCATAGAGAGAGCTGCGGATGCTCGGGACAATGAGGCCGACGACATGGGAGCGGTTCGAAGACAGGCTGCCGGCAATGCGGTTGGGCACGTAGCCGAACTCTCGTACTGCCGCCTCGACCTTGCGCCGCATCTCCTCCGAGACCGCCGCCGGCTCTCGCAGCGCCCGCGACACCGTCATCGGCGAAACGCCGGCATGACGGGCGATGTCCCGCATCTTCAGGGTTCCGCCCTCGCTCCGCCGCACCTTGCTCCTCATTCCATCTGCCCGTTGATGCTCCTGCCCCGCAATCATATGCTGGTAGCGATACCAGAAAAATGGAAGAGTAAAGAGGGCGAGAGGAAACGAGCATGACGGGTCAATTGCTGGGCTTCGTGGGCGTGGGACGGATGGGCGGCCCGATGGCGCAACGCCTGCTCGATGCGGGCTACCGGCTCTGCATCTACGACGTCTCGGAGGAAGCAACGAAGCCGCTGGTGGCGCGCGGGGCGCAACTCGCCCAGTCACCGGCGGACGTCGCCTCGACCGCCGAAGTGGTGCTGATCAGCCTGCCGACACCCGCCATCGTGCGTGAGGTCGTGCTGGGCGGAAACGCCGGCGTGATCAACGGGTCTGCGATCCGGACGCTGGTCGATCTCTCGACGACCGGTCCTGGTGTCGCGGGCGAAGTCGCGGCCAGACTGGCCGAGCGGGGCATCGGCTGGGTCGATGCGCCGGTGAGCGGGGGCGTGACGGGCGCCAAGGCGGGAACGCTCGCGGTCATGGTGTCGTGCCCGACGCCGGCCTACCAGGCGCTTCAGCCGGTGCTGAAGACCTTCGGCAAGCTCTTCCACACCGGCGAGAAGCCCGGCCTCGCGCAGACCGCCAAGCTCGCCAACAACATGCTGGCCGCGACCGCGCTGGTCGCCACGTCAGAGGCGATGGCGATGGGCGTGAAGGCCGGCCTCGATCCGAAGGTCCTGATCGACATCATCAACGTGTCGAGCGGCCGCAACAGCGCCAGCCAGGACAAGTTCCCGCGCGCCGTGCTGCCCGGCACCTTCGACTTCGGTTTCGCGACGGCGCTGTCGCACAAGGACGTCCGCCTCTGCCTCGACGAGGCGCAGAACATGGGCGTGCCCATGCTGGTGGGCGCGGCGGTGCTCGAAATGCTCGCCGTCACCAAGGCCCGCTTCGGCCCCGACTCCGACTTCACCATGGTGGCGAAGGTCCTCGAGGAATGGGCCGGCGTCGAGATCCGGGGCTGACCCGCCCGCGGGAGATCAGTTCGGGACGTAGCTCAGCCGGATCACGTCCTCGCCGATCCGGTCGTGGCTCACGAGCCGTAGCGGCGGCCGTGGGCCGGCGAAGTAGGGCGTGCCGTGGCCCAGCACCACGGGGTGCAGGTAGATCCGGTACTCGTCGATCAGGCCCAGCTCGGTGAGGCTTTTCGCCAGGGTGGGACCGGCGACCTCGATCTCGCCGTCGCGTCCGGCCTTGAGCGCGCGGATCGTGCGCTCCAGATCGCCCCGGATGAGCGTGGCGTTGGGTCCGACCGAATCGAGCGAGCGCGAGACCACCCATTTCGGCTGCCTGCGCCACGCCGCGGCGAAGGCGCGTCGCTCGTCGTCCCAGTCGGGCTGATCTTCGTCCCAGTAGCGCATCAACTCGTACACATGGCGGCCGTAGAGACTGCCCGCCTGGGCCTCGGCCTCCGCGATGAAGTGGCGGAAAAGCGCGGGGCTCGGCCCGAACGACATGTGGTCGACATAGCCGTCCAGCGACTGGTTCATACCGAAGACGAGCCTGGCCACTCCGTTTCCTTTCCTCGAGCGTTCAGCCTTTCGGGCTTCTGCGAATGGACATATGAAAAAGCGTGTTCCGCAGCGCCCCGAGGAGCGGATCAGCAAGACGCAGAAGGCGGCCGGACGAATCGCAGGCGCCCTGGCCGTCGAGAGAGGGATGGAGACGCGACAGGAAGTCCCGAATGACGATCCTGCCGTAGGCGTCGTTCCAATGATACCAGTCCGTCGTCTTCCAGCTCCAAAGGCGATATTCGTTCTTCGACAGAAGGGGCGAGGCGAGAGTGGCCTTCGGCTGCTCCAGCAGGATCAGATTCTCTGCGGTCAGGCGGCGGCATGCCTCGTCATAGGTTGCGCGAAGAGACGGTGCATCGGGCGCGGCAGCGGCGATTTCAATGCCCTCTGGGAGATCGTTCAACGTCAGGATGACTTCGGAGGGGGCAGGGGTGGGCGCCAGCCAGATCACCTTGTCGGTGATCTGGCGGAGCCTGCCAACGACGGTCATTGCCAGGGAGGCTTTCAACCGGTCGCCAACGGCATCCAGAAAACAGGCATCGGAAACCAGTTGAAACCTGCCTTCCTTTCCCGTGTGAGAATCGGTCCGCCATCCTGAGTACAGTGCGGTGACGGACCTCACCCCGTATCCCAGGCCCACGACGCAAAGCGCGTCGTAGTCGGCCGCGACCAGTTCGCGTCGGCCGCCGGAGGTGACCTCGATCCATCGCGCGATGTCCTCCCTCTTGAAGACGAGCCGGTCGCCCTGCGGCTCGCAACACTCGAGTTGCGCTCCCCGCGCGGCGAAGAAAACGAGATCGACGTCCGGATAGGCCCTGCCGAGTGAATTCCAGGCGCGCTTCCAGCTGTAAAGATGAGAGTTGCCCAGCAGCGCAATGCGGATCATCGGGAGAACGCATCGAGAAGGATGTCCTCGCAGACCGCCTCGGAAGCACGGCCGCCCGCGCCGGTTTCTTCCCGCTCGCCGGCACGTCCGGCCGCGGCGTCCGCAACCGCGGCGGCGGACGCTTGCGCAAGGGCCGGTTGCGCCTCGAAGAAGAGTCGCATCACCGCCTCCACGCCCGCCTCGGTGATCTGTCTTGCGTCCTCCGAATGGAACGCTCCCCGCGAGACGGTGCCGGTGAGGAAGTCGAAGGACGGAAAATAGTCGACGTTCTCGAACGTCTCGGCGAGCTTTCCCGCCACCGCACGCAGCACCGATTTCGAGTAGGTCGTCGCGACGAGAACGTGTTTGTCGCTGGCCGTGGCCGCGAGCGGAACCGGCGAGACGGTGAGCAGGAACTTCAACCCGGGATTCCGCTTCATCGCGAGCCGGCGGAACTTGACGAAGTCCTGGTACACTTCGAGGAAATCGAAGTTGATGAAGGCGTGCACGTCGGGTCGATAGGAGCCTGCAATCGTGCCCGGTGCGGTCGGATACACCGTGCCCGACTCCCTGTGGGTCCAGGCTTCCGTCAGGCCGAGCCTGAAGACGAAGACATCTGCCCTGGAGAACGGGCGTCGTACCTTGTCGAGATGCTGCAGGCGGTGTTGCCGCACGGCCTCGGCGGAAGGCAATCCCGCTGGTTCGACCCCGATCCGCATCGCATCGAAGAAACGGCCGTCCCGTTCCCAGGCGGCATCGGACGGCGCGAACCGGCCAATGGCTTCCTCGGTGAGTTGCAGGAGATGGCGAACCGTATAGATGTTGCCGTATCGGGCCGAATATATGCCGTAGCCGTACTTGAGCGAGTTGGCGGCGGACAGGCCGGGAGGACCCGGCTCGAGGTCGACGACGGCGGCGTTCCTTGCGCGCAGATATCGGGAGATATGCTGGGCGAAGCAACTGCCCGCGGTCGCGATACGAGTATCCGGGGCGAAACCGAACTTTGGCTGCCACAACTCGGAGACGGTCTCGGGAGATCGTCGGGAAACGGCTCCCTTCCAGAAATTTCTGGGAGGGAGGTCGGAGTATGGCGAAGTCATCGGGAGATCCGATCTCGTCCGGATTGCGCCGAAGTCGTTGCGTCGAGCCGCTAGTCGAGCCTGACGCTGATGCCTTCGAGCCCGGGCCTCGAAGCCGGGTAGCGTTTCGTCACCTCGGCATCGTGGCCGGGAATCACCATCTCGACGCGGCCGTCGGCCAGCTTCTTGAGCTTGTCGTAGCCTGCCAGCATGTCGGCGACCGAGTAGACGATCGAGAACAGCTTGTCGTTGTTGACGCCCCAGAAATAGTGGCTGGCGTCGGAGGCCAGCACGAGCCAGCCGTTGCGCGTGTTGATGCGCACCGACTGGATGCCGGCGGTGTGGCCGCCGATCAGGTGCAGCGAGATGCCGGGCTGCAGCTCCTCGTCGCCGTCGTGGAACGCCAGACGGCCGCCGTAGAGCGCGCGCACCATGCCCACGATGTCCTCGCACTCATAGGCGTGGCGGAACGGTCCCTTGCACATGTGCCGTCCGGTCGCGAAGTTCATCTCCTTGTCCTGGAGATGGAAGCGCGCCTTGGGGAAGCGGTCCCAGTTGCCGATATGGTCGTAGTGGAGGTGGGTGACGATGACGTCCTCGACCTCCTTCGCATCGACGCCGATCCCGGCCAGCAGGTCGGCCGGGTTCTTCGTCACCTCGCGGCCGCGTTGCTTGCCCACGGTGGCATTGAAGCCGGTGTCGATGACGATCGGCTTGCCGCCGATCGCGCGGTTGCCGTTCTCGTCGAGAGGGATCGCGGCCCAGACGAAATAGTCCATCGGGAAGTCGGCGTCGTGCGGGTCGGGGTTGATCTGCACTTCCCATGCCTTGCGCGGCAGGTGGGCATACTTGACCGCATGCACTTCGTAGATGGGCGTCGAACGCATCTTTGTTTCCTTCCCGGATTGTCATTGCCGCGACCCTAGCGCGCCCGCGGGCGCCTACGCTACACTCACCGTATGGCCCGCACGGACCTCCTCCCTGTTGTCGTGACGTCACGGCGAATTAGCACCACGGTTTGCTCTGCAAACCGTTGCGTTGCCGCGTTCGCCCGTCGTCTTTCGTCCAGGGAATCCTCCGATGTCCGCCGTTCTCTCCCTCAAGCGTAGCAATTCCGCCGTCCGTTACTGTTTCGAGGCCGACGCCGAGCCCGGCGTGCTGCCGCGCGCGCTCGAACTGATCGCCAAGCGCGGCCTCGTGCCGGCCCGCGTCTTCGCCCAGGCCGACGGCGACAGCCTCAGCGTCGAGATCGAAGTCGAAGGGCTGGAGCCCGCCACCGCCGACCATGTCGGCCGATCGCTCGGCCAGATCGTCGGCGTGCGGCACGTTTTCTGATCGAGGGGAAAGGTCCCTCACTTCGTTCGGGCTGACACCGTTTTCTGCGGCGACGCACTGCGTCGATCTCGCAAAAATTGTCATCCCGAGCGTAGCGAAGGACCCTTCGCGTCACTCCGTGAACGTGATCTTGTTGTCGCGGATCACCTTGCCCCAGGTCTCGACCTCGCCCTTGGCGAAGCTGTCCATCTGGCCCGGCGCCCAGTCCTTCAGCACGACGCCGAGCTGGTTGGCGCGGGCGACGACGGCTTCCATCTTGCCGACCT
Organism: Reyranella sp.; assembly: GCA_017990895.1. Taxonomy (GTDB): domain Bacteria; phylum Pseudomonadota; class Alphaproteobacteria; order Reyranellales; family Reyranellaceae; genus Reyranella. The sequence continues at coordinate 3,296 of JAGNNA010000082.1, read as the reverse complement.
TGCGCATCGCGGCGTTGAGCTTGTCGACGATCGGCTGTGGCGTGCCGGCCGGCGCGAACAGGGCGAACCAGCCGTCGAGCGTGAAGCCCGGCAGGCCCGCCTCGGCGGTCGTCGGGATCTCGGGGAAGGCCGGCAGGCGCTGGTCGCTCGCGAGCGCCAGCGCCTTCACGTTGCCGTTGCGGATGTGGCCGGAGACGGCGGGCGGCGTCACGATCAGCACCTCGACCTGGCCCGCTACGATGTCGGCGGTCGCCGGCCCCGACCCCTTGTAGGGCACGTGCACCATGTCGAGCCCGGCCGCCTTGTTCAGCAGCACGCCGCCGAGATGCGGCACCGAGCCCGCGCCCACCGAGGCATAGTTCAGCTTGCCGGGATTGGCCTTGGCGTAGGCGATGAAGCTCTTGAGGTCGTCGACCGGCACCTTCTTGGCGACCACGATGACGTGCGGCGCCATCGCGCCCATGGCGACGCCCACGAAATCGTCGGGCTTCCAGTTGAGGTCCTTGATCAGCGCCGGGTTGGCCGAATGGTAGGCCGAATACTGCATCAGCAGCGTATAGCCGTCGGGCTTGGCGCGGGCGACGATGGCGGTGCCGATGTTGCCGTTGCCGCCGCCCTTGTTGTCGACCAGGACTTGCACGCCCAGTTCCTGGCTCAGCAGGTCGGAATAGAGGCGCGCCACCAGATCGGTGCCGCCGCCCGGCGGCGCCGGCACCACCATGGTGATCGGCTTGTCGGGATAGTTCGCTTGCGCCCGGGCCGTGCCGGCGAAGGCGGTGGTGGCGAGGCCAGTGCTCGCGAGGGCGACGAAGCTGCGGCGATTGATGCGGCGTTTCATAGGACGTTCCTCCTCCAGGTTTCTTTCAGTTCCGGCCGTTGGTCGGTCTTGCGCGCGATGGCGAACAGTCTGGGCGTCTCGGCCTCGAACCAGCCGCGCCGCGGACGCCAGCGGGTCATGACGCCGATATAGATGTCGAGAGCCGAGAAGCGCTCGCCCAGGAACCAGGGAGCGCCGGCCGCGCTCTCGACCTGGCGCCACAGTCGCTGGGCATAGGCGTCCGTCGCGGCGCGGAACGGATCGCGCGCAGCGTTCACCGAGACGAAGCGCGCCGGATCGTCGGCGTAGGTGAAGGTCGGATAGATGTTGGCGACCAGGAACACCAGCCAGCGCAGGAACTTTGCGCGCTCCGGCGATCCCGGCGCGGGCACCAGCGCATCGCTGCCCGTGACGTCGGCCAGCAGGAGCGTGATGGCCGCGCTCTCGCTCATGACGGTGCCGTCCGGCATCACCAGCGTCGGAACCTGCGCCAGCGGATTGACCTTCTCAAGCCGGGCCTTCGCGTCGGGATCCTTGAACAGATCTCCGACCGTCTCGTAGGCGAAGGGCAGCCCGTACCAGTCGAGCTGCGCTTCGACCAAGGCCGAGCCCCAGCCCGGCCGGCCCCACAGCGTGTAGCCGCCGCTCATCGAGCGCCTACGGCTTCTGCAGCGGCTGGATCAGGCTCGACGTGTCCCAGCGGCCGCCGCCGCGTGCCTGCACCCGCTCGTAGAACTGGTCGACCAGTGCGACCAGCGGCATGCCGGCCTTCTGGCGCTTGCCCTCGGCCAGGGCGATGCCGAGGTCCTTGCGCATCCAGTCGACGGCGAAGCCGTAGTCGAACTTGCCGTTCACCATGTTCTGCCAGCGATTCTCCATCTGCCAGCTCTGCGCCGCGCCCTTGGAGATGGCGCCCAGCGCCTTCTCCATGTCGAGCCCGGCGCGCTGGCCGAGGTTCAGCGCCTCGGCGAGGCCCTGAACGATGCCGGCGATGCACATCTGGTTCATCATCTTGGTGATCTGACCGGCGCCCGACGGGCCGATCAGGGTCACCGCCTTGGAGAAGGCGTCGGCCACCGGCTTCGCCCGCTCGAACGGCACGGCATCGCCGCCGCACATCACCGTGAGCTGGCCGTTCTCGGCGCCCGCCTGGCCGCCCGAGACCGGCGCGTCGATGAAGTCGATGCCGCGCTTCTTACCCTCGGCATGGAGCTCGCGCGCGATGTCGGCCGAGGCGGTGGTGTTGTCGAAGAAGATGGTGCCCTTGCCCATGCCGGCGAAGGCGCCGTCCGGCCCCAGCACGACCGAGCGAAGATCGTCGTCGTTGCCGACGCAGCAGAACACGATCTCCTGGCCGGCCGCCGCTTCGCGCGGCGTCTTCGCGGCCTTGCCCTTGTGCTTCTGCGTCCAGGCCTCGGCCTTGGCGAAGGTGCGATTGTAGACCGTGACCTCGTGACCCTTGGCGGCGAGATGCCCCGCCATCGGGAAGCCCATCACGCCCAGTCCCAGAAATGCCACCTTGGCCATCGTTCCCTCCCGCGAAATCCGCCCCATCCGCGGGGCGGCGGCGATCATAGAGGCAAAATGGGACCGTGCCAGAGGGGGTGAGAGGGCCGGGAGCGGAAGCGGATCACATGAACCGTGACCGTCGCGAACTCGCCGACAACGGCAACGCGGTCTGCAGCTGCACATCTGTTCGCTGCGCGGCACTCGACGTACAAATGAAGCGTACTTGTCATGGACGGCGACACACGAGGTGTCTTTTCCCGCGCAAAGGGCGCTGTTAAGATTTTTCGAACAACAACGTGGAAGGTGAGTGTTGCCGACCCATCCTCGCCTTGGACTTCGCGCGCTGATCGTCATTTGCATGATCGCGATCGCGCTTCTCCCCTCCTTGGTCGTCATTCCCATGCTGGCCGGCCTGTCGCGTTCGATCTCCCAGAGACAGGCCGCCGCGACTTTGCAGACCACCGCCGAGGCAGTGTCCGAACAATTGTCCCGCGGGCTGCTCGACCAGTGGTACGAGGTGAAGCGCCTCGCCTCCTTCGCCGAACAGGGCGACTCGCGCGAGACGATGCGCCTGAGGCTCGACACGGTGGTGGCGACCGACCAGCAATATGCCTGGGTCGGCCTGGCCGATCCGGCGGGCGCCGTGCTCGTCGCCTCGGGCGGCATCCTCGACGGTGTCTCGGTCGCCGAACGCCCGTGGTTCAAGGCGGGCCTGACGGGTCCGTACGCCGGCGACGTGCACGACGCGCTCCTCCTGCAGAAGCTCGTCGCCCCCAACGCCCTGGAGCCGCTCCGCCTGATCGATTTCGCCCTGCCGGTAAAGCGGGCCGATGGTGTTCCGGTCGGCGTGCTGGGGGCCCATGTGCGCTGGGAGGCCGTCCGCGAAATGTTCCGGGCGCCGCGGGCCGGCGGGTCGATCGAACTGCTCCTGCTGTCCGCCGACGGTACGGTCCTCGTCGGCCCTCCTTCG
>JAGNNA010000081.1 GCA_017990895.1 Reyranella sp. | reverse complement strand
CTCCGCCACCTGGGTCGGCGAATAGAAGAAGACGAGATTGTCGTTCAGCGCCGTCAGCACGAGCGTCGCCGCCACGCCGAGCGTGGCCAGCGATCCCAGCAGCAGCCAGAGGCGGCGGCGTTTCGGCGTCATCGGCGCTTCTCCAGGCCGCGCGCCGCCAGCTCGCGCCGCACCTTACGGCGGGCGCCGAGCGAGGCGATCACCAGCCCGCCCAGGATGACAGCGGCGGCGAGCCAGGAGGCGAGGATATAGACCGCGTGGTTGCTCATGCCGCGGCCTCGGCATTCTCGAGGCGGCGGCGGTCGATCTCGGTCTCGGTGCGCAGCAGTACCAGATAGACGAACAGGAACAGCAGCGACACCGCCATCCAGAGCAGAGGCACCAGGATCGAATTGTGGATCGCCGGCGCATCGAGCCGCGTGATCGACGCCGGCTGGTGCAGCGTGTTCCACCAGTCGACCGAGAACTTGATGATCGGCAGGTTGATGACGCCGATCAGCGCCAGGATCGCCGCCGCACGGTCGCCGCGCTCGGGCGAATCGTAGGCGCGACTGAGCGCGATGTGGCCGAGATAGAGGAAGAACAGCAGCAGCATCGAGGTGAGGCGCGCGTCCCACACCCAGTAGGTGCCCCACATCGGCCGGCCCCATAGCGAGCCGGTGAGCAGGCACACCGCCGCGAAGCTGGCACCGACCGGAGCCGCCGCCCGCGCCATCAGCGCCGCCAGCGGATGGCGCCACACCAGCAGCGAGGCGCCGAGTGCGGCCAGCATGGCGTAGCCGCCCATCGACAGCCAGGCGGACGGCACGTGCACGAACATGATCCGCACCGTCTTGCCCTGCTGGTAGTCCTCCGGCGACACGAAGAAGGCCAGGTAGACGCCGACCGCCAGCATCAGCACCGTGGCGAAGCCGAGGCCCGGCAGCACCCTCTGGCTGAAGCGGCGGAAGCGTGCAGGATTGGCGAGAAAATGCAGGTCGGCCATCGGCCCCATCCTCCCTATTCGCCGGCTTGCCGCAAGGCCGCGGCAATCGCCCAAGGCGTCGTGGCCAGGGTGACCAATGCTAGAGCGGCGAGGATCGCAACATGTGTCACGATGCCGTCACCCGCGGCAAGAGTCTCGATCGCGCCGGCGCCGAAGATCAGCGTCGGCACGCACAGCGGAAGAGCGAGCAGTGCCAGCAGCGCCCCGGATTTGCGCGCGCCCAGAGTCAGCGCCGCCGCGAGCCCGCCGATCAACGACAAAGTGGGCGTGCCGACCAGCAAGGTCGCGCCCAGCGCCAGCAGGCTCTCGCCGTCGAGCCCGAAGGCGACGCCCAGCAGCGGCGCCAGCAGGCTGAGCGGCAGTCCGGTCACGATCCAGTGAGCGAGGCACTTGGCGAGCGCCGCCAGCTCGAGCGGCCACGGCGCCAGCAGCAGCAGGTCGAGGGAGCCGTCCTCGTAGTCGGCGGCGAACAGCCGCTCCAGCGACAGCAGCGCCGCGAACAGGGCGGCACACCACAGGACGCCCGCGGCGATGCGCGCCAGCACGTTGGTCTCCGGCCCGATGCCCAGCGGGAACAGCACCGTCGCCACGACGAAGAAGGCGAGCACGACGCCGACATCGCCGGGCCGCCGCAGCACCAAGCGCAGGTCGCGCATGAGGAGCGTCGTGAAGCCGCTCATGGCGCCTCCCGCACGCCGCCGCCGCGCAGGTCGAGCCGCTGCGCGCCCTCGATGCCCAGATCGGCATGGGTCGCCGCGATGGCCAGCCCGCCGGCCGCGAGATGGGACTGCAGCGCCGTCCGGAAGGCCGCCTGCGCCGGGGCGTCGAGGGCGTTGAGCGGCTCGTCGAGCAGCCAGAGCGGCGCCCGCGAGAGCGCGACGCGGGCGAGGGCGGTCCGGCGACGCTGGCCCGCCGAGAGCGTGCGCACCTCCCGTGCGGCCAGTCCCGTGAGATCGAAGGCAACGAGGGCGCCGTCCAGCCGGTCTCCCGCCTCGCCGCCGCGCAGCCGCTCGGCGACCAGCAGGTTTTCGGCCACCGTGAGATCGCCCTTCAGCCCCTCGAGATGGCCGAGCCAGGCCAACCGGCCGCGCCAGGTTTCGGGATCCTCGGCAACGTCGACGCCCCGCCAGGTGATCGTGCCGGCTTCGGGCGGTGTCAGTCCGGCCAGCGCCCGCAGCAGGCTGGTCTTGCCGCTGCCGTTGCGGCCCATCAGGGCCAGCAGCTCGCCCGCGCCCAGCCGGAAGGACAGGCGGTCGAAGATCGGCCGGCCACCACGGCGGCACGACAGGCCGGTCACTTCGAGAAGCGGGGGCACCATGGGGGCCCTCCTACCATACCGGCCGCGGGCAAAGAAAAAGGCCGTCATCTCGGGGGAGGTAAGATGACGGCCTGAGCGCCTCCGAGGAGGCTAGAACGTGGCTTTGGGGGGACCACGTTCGGGGGAGATACCCAGCCTAAATGGAAGTCCCGGGTGGCTGTCGCTAGGCCCAATTGGGGCAAAACGGGGGTATTTAGGCCCCGCGCAACGCGGGGCCGGCGAGCGGCAGGGCCTGCAGGAGCACAGCGACGAAGGCCCGGGAGCTCGCTCGGTGCAGAATAGATAAGGATTTCAAGGGCATGAGGGTGTCGCAACACCCTCATCCTTTCTGAGCCGTGCGGGCTCCCGGGCCTCAGAAGGCCCTGCCGCCCGCCCGACGCTTCAACCCTTACGCTTAGGCGCGTCGCGCCTAAGCGTAAGGGTCTGCAGCGTCGCGCATCCCATCCCCCATAAACTGGTACGCCAGAATCACGAGAATCACCGGCACCACCGGCAACATCAGCCACCAGTTCACCGCCACGACGTTAATATCTGTCGCCTCGTTCAGCAGGACGCCCCACGAGGTGATCGGCGGTCGCAGGCCGAGGCCGAGGAACGACAGCGCCGTCTCGGCCAGGATCATCGACGGGATCGACAGGGTCGCCGAGGCGATCAGGTGGCTCATGAAGCCGGGCAGCAGGTGCCGGCCGATGATGCGGGCGGGCTTGGCGCCCATCATCTGGGCCGCCGCGGCGTAATCCTCCTCGCGCAGCGAGAGGAGCTTGGAGCGGACCGCGCGTCCCAGGCCCGGCCAGTCGAGCAACGCCAGGATGATGGTGATGCCGAAATAGACCAGCAGCGGCGACCAGGTGACGGGCAACGCCGCCGACAGAGCGAGCCACAGCGGCAGGTGCGGGAAGCTCTTGATGATCTCGGTCACCCGCTGCACCACGCTATCGATCCAGCCGCCGTAATAGCCCGCCAGACCGCCCAGGATCAGCGCCAGCGCGAACGACAGCGCGATGCCGATGATGCCGATGGTGAGGGATATTCGCGCCGCGTAGACGATGCGACTGAACATGTCCCGTCCCAATCGGTCGGTACCGAGCAGGAACAGCGTCCCGTCCTCCGGGGGGCAGACGAGATGGAAGCGGCCCTCGATCAGGCCCCAGAACTCGTAGCTCTCGCCCAGGCAGAAGAAGCGGAGCTTCTGCGGCTTGGTCGTGTCGGGTGAGTAGATGCGCTGCAGCGTCGCCGGATCGCGTTCCATCTTGAGGCCGTACACGAACGGCCCGAGGAACGAGCCCTCGTGGAACAGATGGACCCCTTGCGGCGCGGCGAAGATGTAGCGCGAGTGCCGCGTGTGCAGATCGTAAGGCGCGATGAATTCGCTGATGAGGGTCGAGAAGTACATCAGCAGCAGGAAGACTAGGGAGACGACGGCCGGCTTGTGGCGGCGGAAACGCCACCACATCAGCTTCCACTGGCCCGCCATGTAGTAGCGTTCCTGCTCGGCGGTCAGCTTGTCGGCGACGTAGGGGTCCCACGGCTCCTGGGAGACGAAGTGGGGCGTGCGGCGCGGGGGAGTGGGTGTCGTGCCCGAAGGTGTCGTGTCGGTCATGGCACCCTCACTTTTCCGAACTGCCGAAGCGGATGCGCGGATCGAGGGCGGCGAGCGCCAGGTCCGAGATCAGCATGCCGATGACGGTCAGCACCGCCACGAACAGCAGGAAGGTCGCGGCGAGGTTGACGTCCTGGGTCTTGAGCGCGCTCAAGAGCATCGGCCCCGTGGTCGGCAGCGACAGAACGACCGATACGATGACCGAACCCGAGATGACGTCGGGCAGCAGGCCGCCGATGTCGGCGACGAACGGGTTGATGGCATGGCGGAGCGGATACTTCACCAGCAGCTTCATGGGCGGCAGGCCCTTCGCCCGGCCGGTGACGACATACTGCTTCTGAAGCTCGTCGAGCAGGTTGGCGCGCAGCCGGCGGATCATGCCGGCCGTGCCCGACATGCCGATCACGATGACCGGGATGATGAGGTGCTCCAGGACCGACACGGCCTTGCCCCAGCTCAGCGGCTTGTCGATGTACTCGGGGTCCATCAGGCCGCCGATCGACAGGCCGAAATAGACCTTGCCGACATAGAGGAGCACCAGCGCCAGCAGGAAGTTCGGGATCGACAGGCCGATGAAGCCGATGAACGAGGCGACGTAGTCGCCCACTCTGTACTGATGGGTGGCGGCATAGACGCCGATCACGAAGGACACGATCCAGATGAAGGCGATCGTGCTGGTCTCCATGATGATGGTGAGCATCATCCTTTCGCTGATCAGGTCGGCGACCGGCACCGTGTCCTGGCAGGAAAGCCCGAAGTCCCAGCGGAAGATCCCGCCGACCCATTCGAGGTAGCGTTGCCAGAGCGGATGATTGAGGCCGTAGAGTTCGCGCAGCTCGGCGGCGCGCGCGTGGGCGTCGGGATCGCCGCGCGCCAGCAGCTCCTCGATCTGCGAAGTGACGCAGTCGCCGGGCGGCAGGTCGATGATGAAATAGACGAGCGCACTGATCACGAACAGCGTCGGGATCATGAGCAGCACGCGGCGGGCAATGAACTGCAGCATGCTCAGGCACCTCCCGCGGCAACCGACACGTCGAATGCCCTCTCTGCCCGCGTCATACGCGGGGGGAGAGGGAGGGGACCCGCGTCAGCGGGGAGGGCGAGATTCGCTTCTTGCAGCATGTCAGACCACCTCTCGCCCGGCCGGGTACAGATCGGGCCGCGAGACGCGGATGTAATGGCCGGGCTCGGCCTCGGTCCAGAGGAGCGGGGTCTTGCCGTCGTCGCGGAAGGGCTCGGGCCAGACCGAAGGATCGGATGCCTTGCCCTCCATCAGCGCCCCGAGATCGAGGCGGGCATCGGGATCGGGCATCGGTACCGCCGAGAGAAGCGCCTTGGTGTAGGGATGCATGGGATTCTTGAACAGCTCGCCGGCCGGCGCCAGTTCGACCAGACGGCCGGCGCACATCACGGCGATGCGGTCGGCAATGTAGTCGACCACCGCGAGATTGTGACTGATGAAGAGGTAGGTGAGGCCGAGCTGCTTCTGCAGGTCCTTGAGCAGGTTCAGGATCTGCGCCTGGATCGACACGTCGAGCGCCGAGACCGGCTCGTCACAGATCACCATGTCGGGCCTGAGCGCGAGCGCGCGCGCAATGCCGATGCGCTGGCGCTGGCCGCCCGAGAAGGAATGCGGATAGCGGCTGAGATGCCGCCGATCGAGGCCGACCATCTCCATCAGCTCGGCCACCATCTCGCGCCGGTAGGCATCGTCGCCGATCTTATGGATGACCAGCGGCTCGACCAGGATGTCGAACACCGTCATGCGCGGATTGAGCGAGCCGAACGGGTCCTGGAAGATGAACTGCAGCTTGGTGCGGAAGCGGTTCAGCTCCTCGCCCTCGAGGTTCATCACGTCGATCTTGCGGCCCCAGTCGTCGAAGATCACGCGGCCGCCCTGGCCCGCATCGGCGGAGATGCCGCGCATCAGCATCTTGCTGAGCGTGGTCTTGCCGCAACCCGATTCGCCCACCAGGCCCAGGCATTCGCCGCGCTCGACGTCGAAGCTCACATCGTTGACGGCGCGGACGGCGCGCGTCGTGCCGCCGCCCATCAGCTGTTCCATCAGCGTATCGGCCTTGCGGATGGTGAAGGTCTTGGTGACGTGGCGCACCTTGAGGACCGGCGCCTCGGGATTGAAGGTCGGGGTCGGCGCCGAGACCGGCTTCTCCTTCAGGAGGTGGCCGGTCGTGCCCTTGATCTCGCGGATCGGCTGCAGCCGCTCGCCGGGCACCATGTCGAAGCGCGGCACCGCATGCAGCAGAGCCTTGAGGTAGGGATGCTGGGGATCGCGGAAAATGTCGTGCAGATCACCCGATTCGACGACCTTGCCGCGATACATCACCACGACGTCGTCGGCGACGTTGGCGACCACGCCGAGATCGTGGGTGATCATCAGCAGCGCCATGCCCAGCTCGGACTGCAGATCCTTCATGAGACGGAGAATCTGGGCCTGAATGGTGACGTCGAGCGCGGTGGTCGGCTCGTCGGCGATCAGCAGCGCGGGCCGGCAGACCAGCGCCATGGCGATCATGGCGCGCTGGCGCAAACCGCCGGACAATTCGAAGGGATAGGTCCTGAGTGCACGCTTGGGATCGGGAAAGCCCACCATCCGCAGCATGTCGACGGTCAGCCCGTCGATCTCGGCGCGGCTGAGCTTGCGCCCGTGCTTGCCGCCCAGCGGGCCTCCGGGTTGGGCGCCGTGCAGTTCGACCGCTTCGCCGATCTGGTCACCCACCGTATGGAGGGCCGACAGCGACGTCATCGGCTCCTGGAAGATGATGGAGATCTGGCCGCCGCGGATGCGTCGCATGGCCGGACCGGCGCGGTCGATGCGCGCGATGTCGACGACGCCCTCGTTGACCCGCGGATCCTGGAACAGGATCGAGCCCGTCGTGATCTTCGCCGTGCGCGGCAGCAGGCCCATGATCGCCTGGCTGCAGACTGATTTGCCCGAGCCCGACTCACCCACCAGCGCCACCGTGCCGCCGGGCGGGATCGAGAAGGACACCTTGTCGACGGCGCGCAGCACGCCTTCGTGCACCCCGAACTCTACGGTGAGGTCCTCGACGCGCAGCAGATCCTTCATAATTCTTCCTGACCCACCACCACGATGCCCATCGATCTCAGGTTCGCCCGCGTCGCATCGCTGAGCGGCGCACCCGTCGCCTCGGCCGCCCGCGCCGCACGCTCCACAATATCGTGAAACCCTTCCAGCGCGGAATCGACCTTTATCAATCTGCCGCCTGTCGAGCCGACGCTAAGCTGCATCCAGCCGTCCGAACGGTCGCGCTTCGTCGAGAAGTAACTGAGCTTCAGCCGGTCGAGACGATCCCATTCCACCAGCGCCCCAAAGGGTCCGTCCGCGCAGAGCGTATCCGGCCCCAGCACGAAGCGCGTGCGATGACGCAGCGCCGTCCGGATCAGGAACAGCGCAAAGAGCGCGAAGCCCGCCAACAGGAGCGCCGCCAGCCAGCGATTGACGTCGAGCAGCAGGAGCGGCGCGGCGCACAGCACGACGCCCGCCGCGGCCCGCAGATAGTCCGCCACCAGTGTCTGCTGCGGATAGCGCAGATCTGCGGAATTCACCCGCGCCCTCCCCGAGGTCCGGCTTCGGGAGCAAACAGCTCGCGCGCGCTGCGCACACGGATGCTCTCCAGCGTTTTCGTTCTTTCACACAATGACCTTAGGAAATCCCACGCCCCGGCGTCCATCGCAAGATGATGACTGAGGATGCCGACGGGTTCGCCGTCGCCGCCGCGTGCATGGGCCAGCGCGGCCACGAGGTCCGCAAGCACCCTGTCTTCACCCGCGAAGGTACGACCGCCCTTCCAATCGATCAGGTCGACATGCGTATTGACCTGGAGGAGGCCGCAAACCGGATGGACGCGCGGGCGCGGCCCGAAGGTCGAGAGCCCACGATAGCCAATCTCCGGGAGCGTGGGCACGAGCACCGGCGCGATACGGTTCCAGGGGGGAACCATGACGGCGAGGGCCCGCGGGCCGAACAGTCGCTCCAGCGCCATCCAACCGGTGCCGAGTTCGCCCAGGGTCATCATGGCCGGACGCTGCAGGCCCAGCTCGGCCTTCTTCTCCGGTGCGAGCGAATGATTGGCATGGGCATAGCCGTGCTGCAGCACGTCGACGCCAGGTTCAATGGCGAGACGGCTGGCCAGAGCCTCCGTAGCCCGGGCCGGTACGACGGCGAGACCGAGCGGCATTGCGGTGTCGCGCGCGATGGCGAGGAGGCGATCGAGAGCAGGGCCAGCATCGACGGCGTCGTCGTCTCGCCACCACAGGTCGGCGATACGGCCCTGATCGCGCCAGCGCGTTGCCTCGTCGGCGAGCGCCTGCCAGCTGGTCATGGCGACACCATCTGGCTCAGCGCCGCGACCGTGGCGGCGGCGCCGCTCGCATCGACCGGTGGGAAGCTGCGGATCGAGGGACCGGCCCAGGCCCTGCCGATGGCGGCCGCGAGGCTCGCAGGAGTCAATTCGTCGGGTGCGACGGAAGCGACCATGCCGCGCTCGACCAGCACACGCGCGCGATCGGCCTGCTCCGTTTCGCGCGCCGTGCCGAACGGCACCAGGACGGCGCGATCGCCATGGCAGAGCGTCTCGACCACCGTATTGTAGCCGGCCTGCGAGACCGACAGCGCCGCATTGCGCAGCAGCGACGGGAAGTCGGCGCGCACCGGCTCGACGATGATGCCGTCACCGGCAGACGCGCGGAGTATCGCCGTTTCCCGTTCCGGCATGTTCGGTCCGACCAGAAGGCGCCACCGGCGATCCGCCAGGGGCGAGAGCGGCCGCGCCGCGATGGCGGCATGAAGGAGCGGAGCGCCCACGGCTCCCCCTCCGGCCGACACGATGACTTCACCCTTGCCGACAGCGTTGCCGGAAGCCGGCACGGCCTCCGAATCCATGACGTACCCCGTATAGAGAGCGCGGTCCTGAATGTCGGGCCAGGCGGGGAAACTTTCGTCCAGTCGTACCAGGGCAGGGTCGGCGTGGACCAGCACAGCGTCGAACGCCTCGAACGTCTGGACCATCTCGTCGACCCTCGCCGGCGACGCGGTGCGGCGCAGCACGTCGCGGATCGACGATACGATCCACGGCGCCGACGGCCGATCCTGCGCCGCCTCGAGCAACGGCAGCAGCTCGAAGCGAAGCTGGGTGCGGCCGAAGGGAAACTGCTCGGTCAGCAGGATGTCGGGCTGCTCGGCCTCGAACAGATCGAGCAGTTGCCGCGTTCGGTTCGCGCGGAAAGCCTCGTCGACCGGCGTGCCATCGAGCTGCGCCAGATCCTTCAGCCTTGCGTCGGCGGCGCGCACCGGCGGCAGTTGATGCAGCCGGGCATCGCCCAGCGCCAGCCCGTCCACCGGTGCACCGCCGGAGACCAGAGCCACGTCGAAGCCCCCCGCCGACAGCGCCCGCGCGAGCGCTGCGGCGCGGCGCAGATGGCCGATGCCCAGCAGATGCTGCACATAGAAGAAGACGCGCGCGGTCATGGCGTGAGCGGCACGTTGAGACGCTCGATCGCGACATGTCCCTCGTCCTGCGCGACGAAGAAGTGCACGCATTTCCAGTCGAGTTTGTGCGGCGGCCGCCCCAGCATGTTCCAGCCGGTCGCCAGAGCCAGCAGCGCACGGATCGCGGCCTTGTGCGACACCGCGACCACGGGCTCCGCCAAGGTCGAACTCCAGTGCGACAGGCGGCCCATCGTCGTGCGCGGTGATTCCCCGCCCGGCGGATGGAAGTCGAGGCCGGCGGCTTCCGCCGTCGCGAAGGCCTCGCCGCCCGCCGCGCGCAACTCCTTCACCGTGAAGCCTTCCCAGACGCCGAAACTCATCTCGCGCAGCCGGGAATCGATTGTGACGGGTATCGAGGGACGAACGAGTTCGGCGGTGCGCCGAGCCCGCTGCAGCGGACTGCTCACCCGCTTCCACCCATCGGCCGGCGCGGGCAGGTGCCAGCTCCGGGCCGCCCTCTCGCCTTCGGCGCTGAGACAGGTGTCGGTCAGGCCCTGCAGCCGGCTGCTGGCGTTCCAGACAGTCGGGGCGTGACGCAGCATCGCGAAGGGCACGGCCCTCATCGGCTGACGCCCGGGAGGGTCGCCAATGCAGTCCCGAGCGCGTGCGCCGCGGCCCGCTCGTCGTGATGCGCGGCCACCCTCCGGGCGGCGGCGGTCCCCAGACGCGCCCGCTCCGCCGGCTCATCGAGCAGCCGCGCGACGGCCGTCGCAAAGGACGCCGCATCGCCGATCGGCGTCAGCAGACCCGTGACTCCGTCGGCCACGACCGCAGGCACGCCGCCGGTACGGCCGGCGACCACGGGCAAGCCGGTCGCCTGGGCTTCGAGAAAGGCCATGCCGTAGGCTTCGTTGATCGCGGGCCAAAGGTAAAGGTCCGCCGACGCGTAGAGCGCCGGCAGATCGCCGTGCGGCACGGCGCCGGCGAACCGCACGCGCGAGCCGAACGGCGCCATCAATCCCTCGATCTCGGGGCGCGCGGGACCGTCGCCCACCAGCAGGGCGCGCCAGTCCTTGTCACCGAGCAGGGCGAAGACGCGGGCGAGCACCCGGTAGGACTCGAGCTTGTCGCGCGTGCGCATCATTCCGACGCTGAGCAAAAGAGGGGGCTGGCGGGGGTCGCGGCGGGACGGCACCTGAAACGGCGCGACATCGATGAAGGGAGGCAGCCAGACCTGGCGCGAGCCCGGACGCAGACGCGCCTTTACGCCGGCGACGTCCCGCGGATTGACGGTCAGCACGAGGTCGGCCGCAGCCAGCGCCCGCTCGACGGCGCGATGGCCAGCCCGGGTCGGTCCCTGCGCCCGGCGTGGCGCATGCGAGGCCTCGGCAATCACATACGGCACGCCCAACGCCTGCGTCACCAGCGGTCCCAGCCAGTCGGGCTTGCGATAGTAGCAGTGATAGGTGAACCAGAGGTCGAAGCGCTCCGGATGATGCGCGGGCAATGCCCGCCAGCGTGCGATCAGGCGCCCTGCCTGCGCGCGGGCGCGCCGCTCCAGCGTCAAATGAGCCTCGAAGGGCGGTACCCCGGGCGCGACACGGCTCGACCGGGGCATCACCACCCTGTGCCCGAGCCGTTCGAGGAGGCGCGCCAACCCGCGCGCCATCTCGCGATCACCGGAAGGCACGGGACTGTCGGGTGCCTTCAGCGGCGTGTGCAGCAGCACGCGCATGACTACTCCGCGGCGCGCGCCGTGACGGTGTTCCCGCGGTGCCGGTCCTGCAACGCCGACGCGATCCATTCGACGCCGGCCTCATAGGAGAAACGCGTGCGCACGACTTCGCCGGCTCGTTGCGCCAGCCGTTGCCGCAGCATCGGATCGGCGATCATGCGTCCGAGCGCGACGGCGAGCTCGCGCGGCGCGGCCGGAGGGACGAGAAGGCCGGTCTCGCCGTCCTCGACGAATTCGCCGATGGCCGCGGCCTGGGTCGATACCAGCGGCAGGCCCTGATGCGCCGCCTCCATCAACACGTTGGGCAGGCCGTCCTGGTCACCGTCGGCGGCCGTCTTGCTCGCCAGCACGAAGAGATCGGCGCGGGCCAGCGCCGCGAACACCGCCTTCTGCGGCTGGGCGCCCTGCCAGACGCAGCGGTCGGCGACGCCGAGCGATGCAGCCTGCGCCTTCAGCGCATCGGACAGGTCGCCCCCGCCGACATGCTCGAAGCGCCAGTTCAGGTTGGCCGGCAGCAGGGCCAGCGCGTTCAGAAGATCGTCGTAACCCTTCTTCGCGACCTTGCGGCCAACCGAGAGAATCACGACGGGATCGGCCGGGTTCGAGCCATCGCGCGGCGGGCGCGGCGGCGGCGGCGGCGGCAGATGGGCGAAGTCGAGACCGTGATAGACGAGGCGCAGCTTTTCAGGCCTTGGCGCCAGCGCCTTCAGTCGCTGCAGGCCGATATTGGTGCAGGTCACCAGCCAGGCACAGTCCTCAAGCTTTTCGCTGACGTCCCAGGGCTCGCTGGTCCAGATGTCCTTGGCGTGGGCCGACACGCTCCAGGGCAGGCCGCACATCGTCGCGGCGTAGCGCGTCACCGAGGCCGGCGTGTGCAGGAAATGCGCGTAGAGCCGCTCGATCGTGTCCGGCAGCTCGGCAGCCAGCACCAGCGCCTGGCCCCAGCGCCGCACGCGATTGGCGGTGCGGTCGCGCCGGTAGTCGGCGAGGAATTTGGCGTACGCTGCGGCGAATCCGGGCAGATGGCGCGCTTTGAGCCAGGCCGCGAACACGCGACGCGGATCGTCCTCCAGATATTCCGGCAGATAGACGACGCGGCCCGCGACGCGATCATGAACCGGGTGGCGAGCCTTGTCGGTCGGCCGGCGCATCGACCATAGTTCCAGCGCGACGCCCCGCGCCTCGAGACCGGCGATCTCCTGGGCGATGAAGGTCTCGGAGAGGCGCGGCCAGCCCTTCAGGATGACCGCGACTTTGGGCCCGTTCTTTTCGTTCGGCATTCAGCGTCCGGAAATCAGCTGCGGTGGCGTTCCGGCAAGGGGACGAGGTCCGCCGGAACGGGCTCGCCGACCGCGTTCGCACCGGTCGACTCCGCCGTTCCGAGCGAGGCCGGACCGCGGTGCGGATGGAAGAGCTGCTTGGACACGAGCCGCCACACGCTGCCCAGCCCGTCGAGCAGACCCGGCACCACGACGTCGCTCGGCAGGCCCTGCTGCGGCAGGTGACGCAAGGCGGTGGCCATCGCCTGCGGATCGCAACCGCGATTGGAATCCAGCATCTCGATCAGGCCGATGTTGCGCGCCGCGCGCGCACGGATGAATTGCTCGAGTCGAGGATAGGTGCGCGGCACGATGATCGCACGCTTGTCGAACGACAGGATCTCGCAGAACGTGTTGTAGCCGCCCATGGCGACGACTCCGGCGGCGCTCTTCATCAGCGCGCCGAGATTGTTGGTGAAGGTGAGCGTCCGGATGTTCGGGAACCTGGCAGCGCGTTCCTTGAAGGCCTCGCGCGCCGTGGCCGGCATGAACGGGCCGAACACGATGACCGCCCCATAGGGAATGTTGGGGTCCGCCTCGTAGGCGGCGAGCACCCAGTCCACGAGTTCGACGCCATCGCCACCACCGCCCGGAGTCACCAGAATGAAGGGACCCTCGATCTCCTCCATTTCGTGCGGCACGTCGCCATGCAGCGGCAGTTCGCGCCTCAGATAGCCCGTGTAGACCATCTTGTGACGCACCGAGGGAGGGACGTCGATGCCGGTCAGCGGCTTGTTGACCTGCGGCAGCCCGTAGACCCAGATCTCGTCATAGAGGTCGCGCAGCGCCGGTACGACGTTCTTGCGTTCCCATTCCTTCGCCAGCTGGGCCGGATCGTCCATCACGTCGCGCAGGCCGAGCACCAGCGGGGTCCCGCGATCCTTGAGCAGTCGCAAGGCGGGTCCGACCTCGCCGCGCAGCCCGAGCGGCTCCTTGTCGACGATGAAGAGGTCGGGACGGAAGATGTCGGCCGTGTCGCGGATGATGCGGGTGCGCATCTCGAGCGTATGCTCGACGTTCATGCGCAGGTTGGCCGAGTCGTACTCGCCGGTCTCGATCTTCACCACGCCGGGGATGCGCACGAAATCGACCCCCGAGCGGAATTCATAGGAGCCGACGACGGGTGATCCGGACAGGATGAGCACCGAAACCGACTGGTCGGCCTCGACGATCGCGTTGGCGATCGTACGGCAGCGGCTGACATGGCCGAGACCGAACGAGTCGTGGCTGTAGAGCAGTACG
Source organism: Reyranella sp. (assembly GCA_017990895.1). GTDB lineage: Bacteria > Pseudomonadota > Alphaproteobacteria > Reyranellales > Reyranellaceae > Reyranella. The sequence goes on along the minus strand of JAGNNA010000081.1, from coordinate 2,475 downwards.
CGTTTGGACCGGGTGCTGGCGGGCATTGGCCTCTCCCTCGCCGAAGCGGCTGCCCCGACCGGTGAACGACGGCACGACTATGCCACAAGCCGCAGGTGGCGCGAAGCCGGGTGCGGCAACCCGGCAAATATCTAATGTAGTCAAGGCACTGATCGCCTATAGGAAAGTCACGACCGCGGCGACGCAGGATCCATGGAACGCAGTCTCTTCTCCTACATCTGGCGGCACAGCCGGCCCGAACAGGTCGTGATCCTGCTGCTGGTGGTCCTGGCCCAGATCTTCTACTTTATGTCGCTGACGGTGCCGAAGTCGGTCATCAACAACGGCATCCAGGGCAACGCGTTCAAGGACACCAAGACCATCCCCTTCCTGGTCTGGGAGCTGGACCTCTCCGCCATCTTCCCGGGACGGGTCATCCGCTTCTTCGACGGATTCCAGGTCGATCAGCTCCAGTATCTCGTGGTGATGAGCTTCGTGTTCCTGGGCGCCGTCGTCGTGAACGGCCTGTTCAAGAAGACGATCAACACCCAGAAGGGCCGCATGGGCGAGCGCATGCTGCGCCGCCTGCGCTACGAACTCTACGACCGTATCCTGCGCTTCCCGCCGGCCCACTTCCGCAAGGTGAAGCAGGCCGAACTCGCCACCATGGTGAAGGACGAGGTCGAACCGCTGGGCGGCTTCATCGGCGACGCCTTCGTGCAGCCGATGTTCCTGGGCGGCCAGGCGCTGACGGCCATCATCTTCATCATGATGCAGAACTGGCTGCTCGGGATCATCGTGATCGTGCTGCTCGCCGTGCAGATGTCGATCATCCCGCGTCTGCGCAAGCCCGTACTCGTGCTGGGTCGCCAGCGGCAGATCTCGGCCCGCCAGCTCGCCGGCCGCATCGCCGAAACGGCCGACGGCGTGCATGAGATCCACGTCCATGGCGCCGCCAACTACGAGCGCGCCGATATCTCCGAGCGGCTGGGCCTGATCTTCAAGATCCGCTTCGACCTCTACCAGAAGAAGTTCGTCGCCAAGTTTTGGAACAACATCCTGTCGCAGGCGACGCCGTTCGCCATCTATCTGGTGGGCGGCTACTTCGCCATCACGGGGCAGATGGACGTCGGTGCCGTGGTCGGCGTGCTGCTCGCCTACAAGGATCTGCCGTCGCCGATCAAGGAGCTGATCGACTGGGACCAGCAGCGCCAGGACGTGCAGATCAAGTACGAACAGGTGATCGACCAGTTCCAGCCCGAGGGCATGATGCCGCCGGAACTCCAGGCGATTCCCGACGGCCCACCGCCGCCGCTCGGCAAGGAGCTGGCGCTGGCCGGGGTGGTCGTGACCGAGGATGGCCGCGTGAAGCAGCTCGACAGCCTGTCGCTCACCCTGCCGACCAGCAGTCGGGTGGCCGTGATCGGCAGCTCGGGCTCGGGCAAGGAAGTCCTGGGGCAGGTGCTGGCGCGGCAGACTCTGCCGGCGAGCGGATCGATCCGCATCGACGGCAAGGATTTCTTCCAGCTGCCGGAATATGTCATCGGCGCGCGGCTGGCCTATGTCGGGCAGGACACCTACCTCTTCCCGCTCTCCGTGCGCGACAATCTCCTGTTCGGCCTGAAGCTGCGGCCCGTGGCACCGGCAACCTATGACGAGGCCACGAAGGCAGTGCGGGAGACGTTCTGGAAGGAATCCGTGCGCGCCGGCAATCCGGCCTTCGACCCCAACGCCGACTGGGTCGACTACGAGCTGGCCGGCGCCACCGGGCCGGCCGATCTGCTGCCCTGCATGGTGCGGGTGCTGAAGCAGGTCGAACTCGACGAAGACATCTACTCCTTGGGCCTGCGCGGTACCATCGACGCGGCCCGGCGGCCCGATCTGGCCGAGAAGATCCTGAAGGCACGGCATACGCTGCACGGGCATCTCCAGGACGGCACCTATGCCGGTCTGGTCGAGCCGTTCAACGACGACCACTACAACAAGAACCTGTCGGTCGCCGAAAACCTGCTGTTCGGCACGGCGCTGGGCAAGCAGTTCGATGGCGACAATCTCGCGACCGATCCCTACGTGATGTCGGTTCTGCAGAAGACCGGACTCGACGTCGACCTGCAGCGCATGGGTCTCAGCATCGCCGAGACCATGGTCGAGCTGTTCTCCGGCCTGTCGCCCGACAATCCGTTGTTCGAGCAGTACAGCTTCATCTCGGCCGACGAGCTGCCGAACGTCCGCCTGCTGCTGCAGCGTCTCGGCGGCAAGGGTATCGAGGCGGTGCCCGAGGCCGACCGTATCCGCCTGATGACCCTGCCGTTCCGTTACATCGAAGCGCGCCATCGCCTCGGCCTGATCGACGCGGCCATGGAGGAGCGGATCCTGGGCGCCCGCCGCGCCTTTGCCGAGGGCCTGCCGGCCAATCTGCGCGACGCCGTCGAGTTCTACGATTTCGAGCGCTACAACAGCGCAGCCACCCTGCAGGACAACATCCTGTTCGGCCGC
>JAGNNA010000408.1 GCA_017990895.1 Reyranella sp. | reverse complement strand
CACACAAGCAGAAGGAAATCTTCGAGGCCGCGATGAAGGACATTGCCGAGATGGCGCAGTCCTACAAGCCGGGCGGCAATCCCCAGGAAGTGATGGCCAAGCAGGCGGAGTTCGCCAAGAAGGCTTTGGAGGCGGCGATCGCCAATACCAGGGACATCGCCGAGCTGGTGCAGAAGTCGAGCACCGAGGCCTTCAAGATCGTTCAGGACCGGATGAAGGAATCCTACGAGGACATCCGCGCTTCGATAGATAAAAAAGCGTAGGGCGAACAAGCGCAGCCCCGGGGCGGTGCTCGCGAGGTGAGCGCGCTGCTTCGAGGCGGTGATCGAGAAGTTTCGGGAGAGATGCCGTGGAGCGGTTCTGGCTCAAGAGTTATCCGCCGGGCGTGCCGGCAGACATCGATCCGTCGACCTACCCCAGCGTCGTGTCTCTCTTTGAGGAGAGCTTCTCCAAATATCGCGACAAGCCGGCCTATGTCTGCATGGACAAGGCCCTGACCTTCGGCGAGATCGACACGCTGTCGATGGCCCTCGGGGCGTGGCTACAGGGGCGCGGGCTGAAACGCGGCGCCCGCGTCGCGATCATGATGCCGAACGTCCTGCAATATCCGGTAGCCGTCGCGGCGGCGCTGCGGGCGGGCTTCATCGCGGTCAACGTCAATCCGCTCTACACCGCCCGCGAACTCGAACACCAGCTGAAGGACTCCGGTGCCGAGGCCATCATAATCCTCGAGAACTTCGCCACGACCCTGCAGCGGGTCGTGGCGCATACCGGCATCAAGCATGTCGTGGTCGCCTCGATGGGCGACCTGCTGGGCTTCCCGAAGGGACTGATCGTCAACTTCGTCGTGCGCACCGTGCGCAAGATGGTGCCCGCCTGGTCGCTGCCGGGGCATGTCAGGTTCAACGACGCGTTGAGTGCGGGGCGCAGCATGGTGCTGGCGAAACCCCAGCTCGCCCCGGACGACGTCGCTGTCCTGCAGTACACGGGAGGCACGACCGGCGTCTCGAAGGGCGCGACCCTGCTGCATCACACGCTGGTCGCGAACCTGCTGGCGTCCGAAGCCTGGATGCAGCCCGGCCTGAACCGCCGGAAGATCACCGGCCAACTCACGATCGCCTGCGCCCTGCCGCTCTATCACGTGTTCGCCTTCGTGACCTGCGGCCTGCTCGGGCTGCGCACGGGGGCGCTGAACGTCCTGATCCCGAATCCGCGCGATCTCGCGAGCACGATCAAGGATCTGTCCAAATACAGGATCAACGTCTTCCCGGCGGTCAACACGCTGTTCAACGGGCTCGCCAACAATCCGGATTTCGCGAAGCTCGATTTTTCGGAGCTGGTCATCTCCAACGGCGGTGGCATGGCGGTTCAGGAGGCGGTCGCGAAGAAATGGCTGGCCATCACCGGCTGTCCGATCTGCGAGGGCTACGGGCTCAGCGAGACCTCCGCGGGGGTCACCTGCAATCCTACGGACTCCGAGACCTATACAGGGACGATCGGGCTGCCGCTGCCGAACGTCGAGATCCGCATTCTCGACGATGGCGGCAGGGAGGTCCCGCTCGGGCAGGCAGGGGAGATCGCGATCCGCGGCCCGCAGGTGATGCGGGACTATTGGCAGCAACCCGAGGAAACCGCGAAGGTCATGACCCCGGACGGATTCTTCAAGTCAGGCGACGTCGGGATCATGGACGAGCGCGGCTACACGCGGATCGTGGATCGCAAGAAGGACATGATCCTGGTCTCGGGCTTCAACGTCTATCCCAACGAGGTCGAGGCCGTCGTGGCCGCCCATCCCGGTGTGCTCGAATGTGCGGCCGTCGGTGTGCCGGATGCGAACTCTGGCGAGGCTGTGATGCTGTTCGTGGTGAAGAAGGACCCGGCCCTCACCAAGGAAGCGCTGGCCGACTACTGCCACCAGGAACTGACGGGCTACAAGCGGCCGAAATACATCGAGTTCCGGGCCGAGCTTCCGAAGACCAATGTAGGCAAGATCCTGCGTCGGGAATTGCGGGACGGAGTGGTCAAGAAGGCAGCGTGACTGCTGCAGGCAACCTGCAACCCTCCGGCGCTCGCCACGTTCTCTGGCCACCAGCTCTCCGGAGGACCCGATGAACGCCATCAAGATTCTCGCCGCGACGGCCCTCGGCCTGTCCGCCGCCGCCTGCAGCAGCACCACCTACGAAACCCGCACGGCAGGCGCGCCTTATGGGGTGAGCAGCTCCGAGCAGGCCTGCCTGGATTATGGCTTCCGCGCCGGAACCGACAGCTACAATCGTTGCGTTTCCCGCGAGGCGGCGGCCCGGGCCCAGGGGCGCATGCCCATGAGCTATACCGTAGCCAACCTCGACGCCGACGCCCGCAATGCCTGCTATTCCTACGGCCTGACGCCGGGGACCAGCCTGTACGACCGCTGCGTGGGCCGTGAAGTGGATGCCCGCCGCTACCGGGATCAGGCCTATGTCACCCCGGCTCCGGCTCCGGCTCCAGCGCCGGCCTATTCGACGACCACCTACTATACGACCCCGCCGGCGGCTCCGACCTATTACGGGCCCACGACGACGGTCTCGACCACCACCTACAGCACCCCGGCGGTGGCTCCCCAGCCGACCCCGCCGGTCGGCGTTGAGGCCTTCCGTGACGAGTATGGTTTCCGCTATGATGGTCAGGGAAACCGGCTCGACCGCTACGGCAACATCATCAGCCCGCAGTCGACCACACCATGAGGGGGCTTGATGGCTGCGAGACGTTTCATGGCCGCGACTTTTGGCGTGTCGCTGCTCGCGGCCTGCGATCCGCTGCCTCAGCCTCTTTATAGCGAAACGACGCCGCCCCCGGCCTATCGAGTCCAGCCGGGAGGCCTGCGCGTCGACAATGAAGGCTTCCAGCTCGATCCGGAAGGCTACCGGATCGACAAGAGCGGTGCCCGCGTCGGCATCATCGACGTGCCTGCGAAGACCGCGGGCGACAATTCCAATGCCGTGGCGGGCTATTACATCAGCAACGTTGGCGCCGATGCTCCCGGCCGCGTTGCCTCGCCCAGCGAAGGCGCGGGCGTGGGCGTGGGAACGGGTCCCGGCGCCGCGAACGTGCCGACGCCCGCCCAGATGCCGCAGCAGGCGCCGATCGCGCCGGCGCCGGGCAATGTGCCGCCGCCGGCCGGGTATCGCTAAACCGCGCTGCTACTCGATCCTGACGCCGGCTTCGCGAATCACCGGCGCCCACTTCGCGATCTCGTCCTTGATGAACCTGGCCGTGACTTCCGGCGTGGTGTCGGTCGTCGGGACGGCTGCGATGTCCTCCAGGAACTTGATCGTCGCGGGGTCCTTCATCATCTGGCGCGACGCCTGATCCAGCACGTCGACCACCGGCTTGGGCACGTTCGCCGGGCCGAGGATGAGGTTGAACGTGTAGGCCTCGTAGCCCTTGACCCCGGCCTCGATCATGGTCGGGATCTCCGGAGCGATCGGCGCACGCTTCGAATAGGCATAGGCGAGGATGCGGACCTTGCCGGCCTTGTGGAGCTGCAGCGTCGTGCTGAAGGTCTCGAACATCCAGGCGGTCTGGCCTCCCATCATGTCCTGCAGCGCCGGCATCGATCCCTTGTAGGGGATGTGCTCAACGTCCATGCCGCCGACCTCGCGCTTGAAGTACTCGCCGGCGAGATTGATGATCGAGCCGGCGCCTGACGAGCCGTAGGAGTATTTGCCGGGGTTCTTCTTCATCAGTTCGACAAGCCCCATCACCGTGTCGGGCATGTCGGGGCGGGCCACCAGCACCAGCGGGTTGACGCAGATCGAGGCGATCGGCGTGAAATCCTTCACGGCATCGTAGGCCGGTTTGACGAAGGCCGTGGGGTTGATGGCGTGGGTTGAGGAGGGGGCGCAGAGCAGGGTGTAGCCGTCGGGCTTCGCGTTCTTGACGTCGACCGCGCCGATCGAGCCGGCAGCCCCCGCCTTGTTGTCGACGATGACCTGCTGGCCGAGGATTCCCGTGAGCTTGTCGGCGACCATGCGGCCGATGATGTCGGTGGGGCCGCCCGGCGCGAAGGGAATGACGAAGCGGATCGTCCGTTCGGGAAACTTGCCCTGCGCGCGGGCGATCGACGGGGCCGCGAGCGCTGCCGCACCCGCAACGATCAGTTGGCGACGTTTCATCTCGAGTCCTCCCTTGTTTCTTCGCTTCTAGGTCGCATACTCATAAAGGATTCCCAAATTTTGGAGAAAGTGATTCAAGGTTCTGAAAGGAGCCTTGGCGATGGCGCGCTACGATCTGACCGAGTTTGAGTGGAGAACGATCCAACCGTTGCTG
>JAGNNA010000407.1 GCA_017990895.1 Reyranella sp. | reverse complement strand
CGCGAAGCCGCGCAGACCCTTGGCAGCGATGGCGTCGTACCAGCCCATGCGCTTCCAGTTTTCATAGCGATTCGCCGAGAAGCCGTGCACCAGCACGATTGCCTTGCGGCCATCGGCGGGACCGAATTCGTCGTAGGCGAGGTCGAGGCCGTCGGACGTGAAATGAGCCATGACTTTCCCTAACAAGCGGCATGAATTGCGACAAGGTTGATCGTACTGCCCAAGTGTCGGACAACCTCGGGCAACGAAAGGGAAACGCATGACGGGACACGGCGGCAAGATCGGAAAGACGGTCCAGGACTCCCAGCCCTACTGGCCGGAGACTCCGAAGCGCCCCAAAGGTGCGCCCAACATCCTCGTCATCCTGTTCGACGATGTCGGCTTCTCCGACTTCGGCTGCTTCGGCTCGCCGATCCATACGCCCGCCATCGATGCCATCGCCAAGCGCGGCCTGCGTTACACCGGCTTCCATACGACCGCCATGTGCTCGACCACGCGCGCGGCACTTCTGACCGGCCGCAACCATCATTCGGTCGGCGTCGGCTGCCTCGCCAACTTCGATTCCGGCTATCCCGGCTATCGCGGCAAGATCAGCCGCGAGGCCGGCACCATCGCCGAGATGCTGCGGCCGCACGGCTATCGCAACTACATGCTGGGCAAGTGGCACGTGACGCCGCTCACCGAGTCCGGCGCGACCGGCCCGTTCGACGGCTGGCCGCTGGGCCGCGGCTTCGACCGCTACTACGGCTTCATGGATGCCGAGACCGACCAGTACGCGCCCGAGCTGGTACGCGACAACACGCCGGTCGATCCGCCGGGCACTTTCGCCACCGGCTATCACCTGACGTCCGACCTGGTCGATCAGGCGATCCGCTATCTGGCCGACCATACCGCCGACAATGCGGAGACTCCCTGGCTCACCTGGCTGGCCTTCGGCGCCTGCCACGCACCGCACCAGGCGCCGTTCAACCTGATCTCAAAGTATGACTCGGTTTTCGCTGAGGGCTGGGACGCCGAGCGCGACCGGCGCCTCGCGCGTCAGATCGAGATGGGCATCGTGCCGAAGGGCACGCAACTTCCGCCGCGCAATGACTCGGTGCGGGCGTGGGCCGACGTGGCCGAGCCGGAGCGGCGCATGTTCACGCGGCTGCAGGCTGCCTATGCCGCCATGCTCGACCATGCCGACCAGCATATCGGCCGCCTGATGGCCTTCCTCGAAAGCGCCGGCCAGCTCGAAGACACCCTGGTCATCGTGATGTCCGACAATGGTGCTAGTCAGGAAGGCGGCCCGTTCGGCATGATCAACGCCATGGGTCCCTACAACCTGCGTCGCGAATCGCTTGAGGAGAAGATCGCGCGCATTGAGGATATCGGCGGCCCCGACACGCATTCGAACTTCCCGTGGGGCTGGGCGATGGCGGCCAACACGCCGCTGCGCCGCTACAAGCAGAACACGCATGGCGGCGGCATCCGCGATCCGCTGGTGATGGCCTGGGACAAGGGCATCGCCGCGCGCGGCGAGCTGCGCCACCAGTTCTGCCACGCCAGCGATCTCGTCCCGACCCTCCTCGACGTGGTCGGTATCAAGCCGCCCAAGATGGTCAACGGCGTGAAGCAGACGCCGCTCGAAGGCACCAGCTTCGCCAAGAGCCTGAAGAACGCGAAAGCCAAGTCCAAGGCCAAGGCGCAGTATTTCGAGATGTTCGGCCATCGCGGCCTGGTGCAGGACGGCTGGAAGGCGGTCTCGTTCCATCCGCCGGGCGCCGACTTCGCCAACGACAAGTGGGAACTCTACAATCTCGACCAGGATTTCAACGAGACCAACGATCTCGCCGAGAAGGAGCCCGAGCGACTGAAGGCGATGATCGAGGAATGGTGGCGCCAGGCCGAGGCGAGCAAGGTGCTGCCGCTCGACGACCGCTTCGCGCCGCGCTTCGCCGACAATGCCAAGCGCTTCCACGGTCCGCGCAATCGCTTCGTGTTTCACGCCGGCATGGGCCATGTCCCGACCGACGTGGCGCCCGACGTGCGCAACCGCACCTACACGATCGAGGCCGACGTCCATGTCGACGGGCCGACGACCGAGGGCGTGTTGATCGCCCATGGCGATATGACGACCGGCTACTCGCTCTACATGAAGGACGGTAAGCTCGCCTACGACATGAACATCGGCGGCGAGCATCACCTGATCGTCTCCGACCGTCCGGTGCCGGCGGGCAACCGCAAGCTGGCGGTGCGCATGCGCCGCAATCAGGGGCGCAACCTCGCCACGATCCTGATCGACGGCGAGCCGGCGGGCAGCTTCGACACCCAGAACGGCTTCGTGAGCTTCATTTCCTGGTCGGGCCTCGATATCGGCCGCGACCGGTCGAGTCCCGTGTCGCACTACGAGGCGCCGTTCGCCTTCACCGGCAAGCTGCGCAAGGTCACCGTGCTGATGGATGACGACCAGGTGCTCGACACCGAGAAGGCAGCCGCGGCGGCGTTGGCCCGCGAGTGAGCAGCGCCCCGCCGGGAAGGGGCATCGACAGCGCCTATGCTTGGCGGCTGGCGCTGGTCTCGATGGGCTGCGTGGCGCTGGGCGGCGGCGGCATCTACCTGCCCATGGTCGGCCTCAAGGAAATGGCGGCCGACTTCGGCGACCAGCGCGCCGTGCCGTCCTTCGCCTACATGGTGGGCTTCTTCGGCATGGGCGTGGGCGGCGTCTTCATGGGCTGGCTGGCCGATCGCACCAGCCCGCGGGTGCCGCTGCTGATCGCCGGCCTCTCGATCGCGCTGGGCGGTTGGGTCGCCTCGCGTGGGGGCGAGATCGCGCTGTACGCCGGCTATGCGATGCTGCTGGGCTTCTTCGGCAATGCCGGCACCTTCACACCGGCGATGAACAACGTGCAGGGCTGGTTCGAGAAGCGCCGCAACATGGCCGTCGCGCTGATCTCAATCGGACCGGCGGTGGCGGGCTCGGTCTGGCCGCAGGTCTATCGCCTGCTGCTGCCGGAGATCGGCTGGCGCGACACGCTGCTGGTCTACGGGCTGGTATCGGGCGTGCTGCTGCTGCTGGGCGCCCTGTATGTGCGCGCGGCGCCGACCTTGCGCGGACCCGGCGGGCGGCGGCGCGAGGAGAAGGTGCATCTGCCGCTGCCCTCCTCGACGATCATGCTGCTGCTGTCGGCGGCGGGTTTCTGTTGCTGCGCCGCCATGGCGATCCCCTTCGTGCACATGGTCGCCTTCTGCGGCGATCTCGGCTATCCGGCGGCACGCGGCACCGAGGCGGTGTCGCTGGTGCTGGTGTCGGCTATCGTCGCCACCTTCGTGATGGCGCGCCTCGCCCAGCGTATCGGACCGCTCCCGGTCAGCCTGCTCTGTTCGGTGATCCAGATCGGCTCGCTGGTCGGCTTCCTCTACGTGCGCGACATCAACGGCATCTACGCGCTGTCGCTGCTGCACGGCATCCCGTTCATCGCGATCGTGCAGGGCTATGCGCTGAACCTGCGCTTCCTCTACGGCCCGACGATCGCCGGCTGGCGCCTGGGCGTAGTGATGCTGTTCGCCATGGCCGGCATGGCGGCAGGCGGCTGGCTCGGTGGCTTCATCTTCGACGCGACGCTCTCCTACATGTCGGCGTTCCAGTCTGCCCTCGCCTTCAACCTGCTCAACCTGATGCTGCTGGGGATCCTCTACATGGCCCAGCGCCGGCGGCAGATGGTCAGTCTGCCTTGATGCCGGACTGGGCGATCACCTTGCTCCAGCGCTGATCCTCGCTCTTTAGGAAAGCCGCGAATTGGGCGGCATCCATGGCATGGGGAATTGCGCCCACCGCCAGGAACTTCTTCTGGAGCTCCGGCAGGCCAACCACCTTTACGACGGCGTCCGACAGGCGCTTCACCTTGTCGGCCGGCGTCTGGGCCGGCAGCAGGATCGCCAGCCACGCACTGGCTTCTAGTCCGGGAAAGCCCTGCTCGGCGATGGTCGGCGCGTCGGGAAAGAAGGACAGGCGGTCGAGGGTGCTGACCGCGATCAGGCGCAACCGGCCGGCATCGATATGCGGCTTGGTGACCGTGACCGTATCCATCGCGACCTGCACCGTCCCGGCAACGAGGTCGTTCATGGCCGGCGGGCTGCCCTGATAGGGCACATGGAGGATGCGCATGCCGGCCTTGGTCTTCAGCTCCTCCATCGCGACGTGGCTCAAAGTGCCGTTGCCCGACGAGGGGTGGCTGAGCTTGTCAGGGTTCGCCTTGGCGTAAGCGATCAGCTCCGGCAGCGACTTCACCGGCAGCGACGGATGCACCACCAGCACCAGCGGGATTTT
>JAGNNA010000406.1 GCA_017990895.1 Reyranella sp. | reverse complement strand
GCTTCTGTCTGTCCTTCCGAAGACCGACTATGAAGTATCAGGTTACGGCCCTCGACAAATCATTGTCTTGCCAGTTCGGGCAACGCCCACCTTCTGAAAGCGCTGATGGAAGCAGGACCGGTCGACAGCATGCCAAGGCGATAAATTCGTTCCTGCGCGAAAGCGGGGACGGCTGCAAACGGAAGCAGCGAAAGCAGTGCACGCCTCTTCATTGCATTGCCGCTTCCAAACGCACGGTCAACATATGACCGGCGCCTTCAACGGAGTCGATCAAGGTAAGGAAGACGCGCCATTTCAACTGGCCTCCAGACAACCGACACTCTGCAGAACTCCTTGAACGCTAACATTTTGCAAAGTTGTGTGAAAGTCATGGGCGAATGGCACAGCTTTCCCAACGCTCCAGCCCTGCCCGGTCTCAAACGCCCGCCAATCGAACTGGCACCCTCCCCTTCGCCTCAGCTTGCCCGCCGCCATCCTCGCGCGGGGGGTTGAGGTGATCGAATGAAGGGTGGTGGCTGGGGAAGCTCTCGCCAAGGCATTTGCAAAGAGGCTACAGTTTGTTCCGGGGAGGGGAGGCTCGTGTCTGCATGGGCATGTCTAACCATTATGACGTCCGAAACAGGCGCCTGACGAGGCGAAGCGCGTTGGCGTTGGCGCCGCTGATTGGCCTGCCCGCCGTAGTTGCCGCTCAGGTTCCTACGAAGCTCCCGCGCATAGGCGTCATCGCCTGGGAAGGACCTGAGACGGCCCTTCGCATCGACGAAGTCCGCAAGGCAATGGAAACCGCGGGATATCGCGAAGGTGTCACCATCGCCTTCGAATGGCGATGGGCGGCGGGCAGCCGTGCCCGGGCAGCCGACGCCGCCGCCGAACTCGAAGCCCAGGGGGTCGACGTCCTCTTCGCACTGACCACGCCGGTAGCCCATGCCGCGAAGGATGTCGTGCGCAAGACCCCCATCGTCTTCAGTGTGGCGGACGCCCTCGCCACGGGCCTCGTCAGCAATGTCACTCGCCCGGGCGGCCTGATGACGGGAGTCATGCTGTTCTCCGCAGAGCTTGGACCCAAGCGCCTGGAGATTCTGCGCGAGGCAATGCCCGGCGTGTCGCGTGTCGGATTCCTCGCGTCTTCCATCGACCCCAATGCGGCAACGTTCATTCGCGAGACGACTGCTGCAGCGCAAAAACTCGGCATCGCACTGGTTTCCGTTGCGGTGCGCGGCCCCGAAGAGTTCGGAGGCGCGCTCGACACGATGCTTGGGCAGAACGTCCAGGCGGTGATCCTTCAAACCTTGTTCAGCGCAACGTCGCGACAGTTCATCGAACCGGCACTCGCCCGCGGCCTTCCATGCGTGGGCGATCAGCCCGTGTTTGCGGAGAACGGCGCCTTGTTGGCTTTCGGTTCGGATCGACCACACCTCTTCGGGCGGGCGGCGGCGCAGATCGACCGAATTCTGAGGGGTTCCAATCCCGGAGACATCCCTGTCGAAGGACCAACTACGTTCTGGCTGGCCGTCAACCAGAAGACGGCCCGTACCCTGGGATTGACTCTTCCGGCATCTCTTCTCATCCGCGCCGACGAGGTGATCGAATGAAGCGACGAAGCCTCTTCACGGCCTGTATCGCCGTGCCGTTTCTCGGCACGGGCCGTGGCCTCGCCGCAGACCGTCTCGTCGGATGGATTTCCGTCGAATCGGCAGAGGCGACGGCGCCGTTCCTGTCGGCCCTGAAAGCGGGCCTGACGGCGGCATTGCCCGCGGGACGCGAGCCCGTCCGGATCATCGAGCGATATGGGGCAAGTACACCAGCGCTGGCGGCTGCCCATGTCGCCGAGTTGCAGAAGCTGGGAGCGCGACTGATCGTGGCCCAAGGGGCGGCCACCGTGACAGTCGTCGCGGCCAAGCCGTCGGTGCCGGTTGTTTTCGGCTTCAGTGGCGATCCGGTCGTCGCGGGCATTGCCCAATCGCTGTCCCGGCCGGGCGGGAATGCGACCGGGGTCAGCTTCATGTCGATCGAGCTCAACCCCAAGCGCATCGACTTCCTGCGCACCGCGGTGCCGACCTGCCGCCGGATCGCGTTGCTTTCCAATCCTCGCCATGCGGGGGAAGAAAACGAGATCGCCGCCTGTCAGTCGGCGGTCCGGCCACTGGGGATCGAGCTCACGGTCTATCGAGCCGCGGCGCCCGCCGAGATTCGCGCCGCCCTCACACAGGCCCTCGACAGCGGCACCCAGGCGGTCGTGATGCTGCCCAGTTCCACCATGGTCCAGCAGTCCTCCGTGGCGGCGGCCGATTGTATCGCCCGCAAGGTCCCGCTGGTTTCCGGCTGGGCCGCGATGGCCCATGCTGGCGCCTTGCTGACCTACGGCCCCAATCTGCAGGAAGCCTACAGACGCTTGGCGCTCTACGTCGTGCGAATTCTCGACGGCGCCCGACCTGAAAATCTGCCAATCGAACAGCCGACCGTTCTCGAACTCGTGATCAACCAGAAGACGGCAGCAGCCATTAACCTCGCCCTGCCGCCGGCTCTCCTGGCACAGGCGGATGGGATTATCGAATGAGACGGCGCAGGGTTATCGGCGGCTTGGGGACGACGCTGCTTGCGCCGTCCCTCGCGCGCGCGCAGCGACCGACGTTGCCACTCGTGGGTTTCGTCAGCCTCCTGCCGAAAGCCGCACTCGAAGAGCCGCTCGCGGCTTTCCTGCAAGGCCTCGAGGAAGCCGGTCATGTCGTCGGCCGGAACGTGACCATCGAATACCGCTGGGCCGATGGGAACCCGGACCTGATTCCCCAACTGGCCGCCGACGTCGCGCGCAGGCATCCCGCCGTCATCGTGGCAGCCGGTGGCAACATAGGAGCCCTTGCGGTGAAACGGGCGACGTCGGGGATACCCATTGTCTTCACCGCCGTCCGTGATCCCGTCGCGGACGGACTGGTCGCAAGCCTGAACCGGCCCGGCGGCAACGTAACCGGGGTGGCAATCCTGGCAGAAGAACTCGACACCAAGCGGCTGCAACTTCTTGATGAGGTCGCGCCGTCGGAAGGTCCGATTTCGGCCCTGATCAATCGCCACAACCCGAGTGCCGTTAGCCAGGGGAAAGCACTGGAAGCAGCGGCACGTACCGTCGGCCGCACGATAAGGCTGCTGCTCGTCGGGACGGTGGCCGAGATAGACGAGACCTTCGCAGCCCTCGGGCAGCAACGGGATCGACGCCTGGTCGTGGCGTCAGATCCCTGGTTCACCAGCCATCGCAAGCAGATCGTCGATCTTGCCGCCCGGCATCTGGTCCCCTGCATCTTCCAGTGGCGTCAGTTCGCCGAGGCTGGCGGCCTGGCGAGCTACGGGCCAGATTTCAGCGAGGCCTACCGTCAGGCGGGCATCCTGACAGGCCGCATTCTGCGCGGCGAAGCGCCGGCAAACCTCCCGGTGTTGCAGCCGACCAAGTTCGAGTTCGTCATCAACCTCTCCGCGGCCCGCGTGCTCGGCCTGACCGTTCCGCCGGCCGTGCTTGCACGAGCCGACGTGGTGATCGAATGAAGCGGCGCCGGGTTCTCGCCGCTGCGACGTCGGCAGTCGCCTGGCCCCTCGCCTCACGCGCACAGGCCGGCAAAGCCTTCCGCGTCGGCGTTCTGGTCCTCGGCCAGCCCGAGCCGTTCTGGACGATCTTCCGCGAGACACTGAAAGACCTGGGCTACGTCGAGAGCAGCAACATCCATTTCGACTTTCGCTCGGCCGAGTTCGATCTGGCCCGGCTGGATTCCCTTGCGGCCGAGCTTGCGGCACTCAACGTCGATGCCATCGTCGCGGTGCAGACGCCGACCGCCCTTGCCGCCAAGAAGGCAACGCGCACCATACCCGTGGTGCTGGCCGGCGTCGGCGACGCTGTCGCGACAGGGCTGGTCACGAGCCTCGCCCGGCCCGAAGCCAATGTCACCGGCGTGTCGACCGCAACGGCCGAACTCGCCGGCAAGAGCGTCGAACTCCTGAAGGAGATCCTGCCGGCTGCACGGCGCATCGCCGCGATCGCCAACGCACCGGACCCTTTTCACAAGCCTTTCCTCGGACAGCTCGACACGGCGGGAAGCCAAAGCGGCGTCGACATCGAGCATGTGATGATCGAGCGCGAATCCGATCTGGAACAGGCCTTCGCGAGCCTTGCCGGCATGGACGCCGTCATCGTGCAGCCAAGCCTGTCGGTGAAGCTTACCGCCGGCCTTTCACTTGCACATCGCCTGCCGTCGGCATCGGCATCGCGCCGCTTCCCCGCAGCAGGCGGCCTCCTGAGTTATGCCGCCAGTATTCAGCACATCTATCGGGAC
>JAGNNA010000405.1 GCA_017990895.1 Reyranella sp. | reverse complement strand
TTCACGAACTGGGCCATTGGACTGGCCATGCCACCCGGCTTGGCCGCGATCAGACTGGCAGCTTCGGCTCCAAAGACTATGGCCGCGAAGAATTGGTCGCGTTATCTGGACAGTCTGCGCCGCCCACAACATTGCAGTAAGGTCGGCGATGGACGCCCACGGTAGGCAGTAATCAGGCTGGCCGTAGCGCTGACCCAAGAGCTGGCGGAGGCCAGCCTGATTGCTGTCGGGCCATAGCGCGCATCGGTGTGAAGGTCAGCTTCCGGGTGGGGGGTCCGGGGGGAGGGTTTCGCGCCGGTGTCGATCATTACTGTTTGCGAGCGCCGCGAGGCCAAGGGCCTCGATGCGCATGTGCCGCGGATCCTGCACGGCGACGCGCTCTATGATCCCGATCTGGATCGATTCTTTCTCGACCTACCGCTGTCGGGCGTCCGCTCGCGGCACTCGCTTCGCGCCTATGCCTATGATGTCGTAGTCTGGCTTCGTTTTCTCGATGCCTGCGGCAAGACCGTGTGGGCTGCGACCCGCGACGATGTCGACGCCTATCATCGTGAGCGACGCCGCGACGAGGCCGATCACCGCATAACGGCGGCAAGCTGGAACCGCGCTGTCGCCAGCCTCGATCGTCTCTACCGTTGGGGCGAGCAGCAAGGGCTGATCACCGACGCGCCGTTCAGCCGCCGCGCCGTGTGGCGACCGGCGCAAGGCGGCCGTCGCGGCATGATCGCGGCGCGCAATGATGCCTATGAACGTGTCGCCAGGCGATCGGATGTTCGGTTCGTCACGATGGACGATTACCGCATTTTCCGCGAGGTCGGCCTGCGCGGGCTCACCCCTGACGGCACCGAGCGCCCCGGCGCTCGCGACCGGAACGGGCTGCGCAACGCGCTGTTCGCTGACCTTCTCGTCACCACAGGCCTGCGCCTCGAAGAGGCGTCGGGCCTGCTCACCGCCGAGCTCGCGGCGATCGACCGCGCGGACGGAGATGCCCAACAACTTTGGCTGCCTCTCCCGCCGCCGCTCACCAAGGGCGACCGGGGACGCAGCGTTCTGGTCCCACGCCGGCTGCTTCGTCAGATCGCCGCCTATGTCGCCGTCGAGCGCGCAGCGCGCGTGGCCAAGTTCGCCGCGCGCGATGGCGCGGCCAGTTTCGACCGACCGATCCCTGTCACCCGCGCCGGTCTCGACCGCATGCGCGATGTCTGCACTCCGGAGGAACGATGCCGCCTTATCCTGTACGACGAGGATGGACCGCCCCGCGAACCGGCGGCGCTATGGCTGACCGAGGTCGGGCAGCCTGTTCGGCCCAACTCGTGGGAGGTGATCTTTACCCGCGCCTGCAACCGGTGCGAGGAGAACGGCTTCCCGCTGTCGATCAGCCCGCACCAGCTTCGCCACACATTCGCGGTCCATATGCTCGCCTTGCTGATCCAGCAGCGGCTGCGCGAAGCCGCATTGCCGGCGGGGCCGGTGGAGAGTTACCGGCTGATCCTTGGCGACCCGCTGCAACAGGTGCAACGCCTGCTCGGCCACGCGAGCCTCACCACCACCTATATCTATCTCGATCATATCGCGACCCGCTCCGATACGGTGGATGCGGCGGTCGAGGAGCTGCTCGCGCTGTTGCCGGGACCGCAGGGCATATGAGCGGGCGTCCCCGCAAGGGCCGGCCCGTTGCCTTCTCGCCGATCACGCCGGAGCCCGTGCAGCCCGATCCCGTGCTCGGCCTCAAGTTCACCATCGAGGCGCGGCATGGCGGAACGGTCCTGATCGATATGACCGGGCTTGATCCTCGCCCGCTCGCTATCGCCTTCGTCGGCGCACTGCGTCGATCAGCAGCGCTCGGCGGCCCCATCGGTGTGGCCAGCGTCATCAAGCAGTATGTGCAGGTCTATCGTCACTTCTTCGCCTGGCTTGGCGATGGTGCACCGGAGGTAACCGGCGTCAGCGACCTGCGCGCAGTCCATATCGATGGGTTCGCATCCGCGCTCGAACAGCGCGGGATGGGCGCGATCCACCGGCACATCACGGTCGGCAAGCTCATCAACACATTGCGCGCGATCGAGGTAGACCGGCCCGATCGGATCGCGCCCGATCTGCATGAGCGGCTGCGCTACACGCTGGCCACATCGGCGGGCCGCTCGACCCCGCGCGATGCTTATAGCCCCTTCGTCGCCCGGGCGTTGCGCGACACCGCGAGAGCGGATGTCGAAGCGATGTTCCGCCGTATCGGCGCCGACGACCGGACCGATGAGGGCGACCCGGCCATCGCCAAGGCGCGCGCCGATGTCGAAGCGATCATCGCGCGGCAAGGCTTTATCGTCGCAGACCAGCCCGCGCTGAAGAGCCTCTATTTCATGCGCATGCGGCGCGGATTGACGATCAGCACGCTCATCGACGACCTGCATGGCCGCCATCACCTGCGCGCGCGCGATCTGCCGGCGCTGCTCGTGCTGCTCACGCTCGATACCGGCCTCGAGCCCGAGTGCCTGAAGACGCTGACCGTGGATTGTCTCACCAACCCCCATGCCGGCACGGTGGAGCTGCGCTATCTCAAGCGCCGCGCCCGCGGCGCCGAGCACAAGAGCATGTGCGTCCGCGACGGCGGTGGTGGCACGCCTGGCGGTCTTATTCGTCGCCTGATCGAGGTCACGGCGACTGCCCGCAAGCATCTGAATGACGATCGTCTTTGGGTTTATCACAACGCTGGCGGCCTGCGGGCAGGTATCCGCCACCCGACGGAACGGATCGATGCCTGGGTAGCGCAGCACGATATTGTCGATGACGACGGCAAGCCGCTCCACCTGCTGCTCTCCCGGCTCCGCAAGACCCACAAGGCGCTGTGGTACACCAAGACCGAGGGGCATATGGCCCGCTTCGCGGTCGGCCACTCGCGCGAGGTGGCGGCGCGCCACTATGCCGATCTGCCGTCGCTCCGGCCCCTGCACGAGACGGCCGTCGCCGACGCCTTCCGCGCAGCGGTCGCCGCCGCGATGCCGACCGTGCTCCCGCCCACCGCCGAGCAGGCGTTGCGCAAAGCGCCCGATCAGGCCGCGCCGCTGATGCCGCCCGATACCGTGAGTCCGTTGCTCGACGGCGAACAGGATGTCTGGCTCGCCGCCTGCGCTGGCTTCCACAACAGTCCCTTCGCCGAGGCCGGATCACCCTGCGCGCAGCCCTTCTGGGGCTGCCTTGATTGTCCCAACGCCGTCATCACCGTGCGCAAGCTCCCCGCGATCCTCGCCTTCCTCGCATTCGTCGAAGAGCAGCGGCTGAGCCTGCCCGCGACCGATTGGGCAGCCAAGTTCGGCCGCGTCCATGCTCGCATCACAGCCCAGATCGTGCCGGCCTTCACCGATGCCGTCATCGCCGATGCGCGCCGGCAGATGGAGAGCGAGCGGCTTTATCTGCCGCCGGAGGTCCGCGCATGACCATGCCCGCCCATGCCCTGGCGCCCGCCTTCGACGATCGCCCCGTGCTGGCGAGCGCGCCGCTCAAGGAAGGCCATATCCGTGAGGAGCTATCGCGCGTCGGCGACCCAAGCTGGGATCTTGGTCCCGCTGTCTTCCGCGAGAACGCCCGGCGCTGCCACGTCACCGCGCATTTCGACGTGCTCGAACATGCCGATGTGCAGGCGGCGATGCGCGCCTATCTCTACGCCCGTCTCAACGTCGATCTTCCCGGCTATCGGACGACGTTACCACCCACCTGTATTCGCCAGGCATTCAACCGTGCCCGCCGGTTCTTCGCCTTCGCCCGTGAGCGGTTGGGACGGCTCGACGTTTCCCGTATCGATCAGGCATTGGTCGATGCCTATGCCCGTCATCTTCGTGATGATCCTGCCCGACGACCCGTCATCGTCGGCCACCTCCTCGAAGTGGTCTCCGATCTCTATTACTATCGTGACCACCTCGCTAGCGGAGGCCTTGCATTCGAGCCCTGGGCTGGACAGGCGCCCGCCCGCGTCGCGGGCTACCGGCATGTCCGGGAGAACCGCACGCCGCGGTTCCCGGAAGAGGTCATCGCCGCGCTGCTCGCCTGGTCGTTGCGCTACGTCACCGTCTTCGCTGACGACATTCTCGCAGCCCGCCGCGAGCTTGATCGGCTCGAAGCGCGCCGGGATCGTCTTGCCGCAGCCGACGCCGGTCTTCCGGACCCTGACCGCCGGCAACGTCGCCGCACCCGCCTAAAGGCCTATTTCGGTCGCCGACGCCGCGAGGGGCGCGGCGCACCGATCTGGGGCACCGCTCATAACGGCAAGCTGCGCGTCGACCCCAACACCGGCGCCGTGACCCCACCGATCAACGCCCATCTCC
>JAGNNA010000404.1 GCA_017990895.1 Reyranella sp. | reverse complement strand
GAACGAGCCGGGGCTATAGCAGGGCCCGACGCCCCTGTCTCCCGCCCCAACAGCGGCATGGGAGCCTCGGCCAGCGCCCAAATTGTCCTGAGGATCATGGATTGGGTACCGCCGAGATGATCACGACTGCTTGAGCAAGCGGGTATTCGTCGGTGATGCTCAGGTCGATCTGGGCCGTCATGCCGGCCGGCGTGATCTTCTGCAGTCGTGCCAACGCCCCGCCCGTCAAGGCCAGGGTTGGCTTGCCACTCTTCTGATTGATCACGCCCATGTCACGCCAGAAGACCCCTGCCCGCAGCCCCGTACCCAGGGCCTTGGCGCAGGCCTCCTTGGCGGCGAACCGCTTGGCGTAGCTGGCCGCCCGGGTGGCCCGGCCTTCCGAGCGCTTCTGCTCGACTTCCGTGAAGACGCGCTGGATGAACCGCTCACCAAACCGTTCCAGAGATTTCTCGATGCGCCTGATATCGCAGAGATCGTTGCCGAGGCCGATGATCACGCGGGCGATCCCCCGGCACGCGCTGCATCCATGATTCGGCGCATCTCGCGGATTGCCTGCTCCAGGCCGACGAAGATCGCCTCGCCGACCAGGAAATGGCCGATGTTGAGTTCGCGCACCTCCGGAATGGCGGCGATCGGCGCCACGTCGGCATAGCTCAGCCCGTGGCCGGCATGGCATTCGAGGCCGAGCCTGGCACACAAGGCGGCGGCCGTCCGAATGCGCTGCAGTTCGACCTGCTTGGCCTCGCCCTCGATCTCGCAATAGCGACCGGTGTGCAACTCCACGACCGGGGCCCCCAGAGCCACGGCCGCCTCGAGCTGGCGCGGGTCGGCCTCGATGAAAAGCGAGACCCGGATGCCTGCATCGCGCAGGCGCGCGACCATCGGCTTCAGGTTGTTGTGCTGGCCGGCAGCGTCGAGCCCGCCTTCGGTCGTCCGCTCCTCGCGCTTCTCCGGCACGATGCAGGCCGCGTGGGGGCGATGGCGCAGGGCGATGCCCACCATCTCCTCGGTCGCTGCCATCTCGAAATTGAGCGGTACCTTGAGTTCGCGCATCAAGCCTTCGATGTCGGCGTCGACGATGTGGCGCCGGTCCTCACGCAGATGGGCGGTGATGCCGTCGGCGCCGGCCGCCTCGGCCAGGCGTGCCGCCCGCAGCGGGTCGGGCAGGTGCCCGCCGCGCGCGTTACGCACGGTGGCGACGTGATCGATGTTGACACCGAGACGCAGGGGATTTGGCGCAGTCATACGCAACTTTCGCAGAGGGAGGACGAGGAGGCCGTCAATTGCGGGCGCGTTCGACGGCGTTGATGGCGGGAGTGGCGCGCAGCGCCGCGGTGATGTCGGCCAGGTGCTTCACGTCGGACACCTCGACGTCGATCACCATGTCGAAGAAATCCATCGATCGATTGACGATGCGGAGGTTGGAGATGTTGCCCTGGTGGCGGGCGATCACCGTGGACAGGCTCGACAGGCTGCCGGGCTGGTTGGCAACCGTGACCTTGAGCCGCCCCGTGTAGACGCCGCCTCCACCCTCGCTCACCGAATCCCAGCCGACATCAATCCAGCGCTCCGGTGCCTCGGAGAAGCTCTCCAGCGTGGCACAGTCGATCGTGTGAATGGTGACGCCCTTGCCGGTGGTGATGATCCCGACGATGCGGTCGCCGGGCAACGGATGGCAGCAGCGCGCGAAGTGCACCGCCATGCCCGGGATCAGCCCGCGAATCGGGATCTGCTCGGCCTCCAGCTTGCCGCCTCGCGCCGCCTCGCCGGTCTTGCCGGATTTCGAGCGGGCCCGCGCGATCGGCACGATGTCGGCGCCGCCCTTGCGCGGCTGCTTCAGCCCCGGATAGACCGCCGTCAGGACCTCGCGGGCACCGACGAGACCTGCCCCGACCGTCGCCACGAGATCGTCCGTCGAGGCCTGCTTGAAATTGATGCGCACGCCCTCGAGGCCCTTTTCGGTGACCTCGTAGCCTTCCTCATGGAAGGCCTTCTCGAGCAGCGACTTGCCGAGCTGGATGTACTGCTCGCGCTGGCGCGTGCGGATGAAGCGGCGGATCGCGGCCTTGGCCTTGCCGGTGACGACGAAGCGCTCCCAGGTCGGCGACGGGGTCTGCGCCTTCGACGTGATGATGTCGACCTGGTCGCCGTTCGAAAGCTGCGTGCGCAGCGGCAGCATGCGGCCGTTGATCTTGGCGCCGACACAGGTGTCGCCCACCTGGCTGTGCACGGCATAGGCGAAGTCGATCGGCGTGGCGCCCCGTGGCAGCGCGATCAGCTTCCCCTTGGGCGTGAAGCAGAAGACCTGGTCCTGGAACATCTCGAGCTTGGTGTGCTCGAGGAATTCCTCGGCATTGGGCGCCTTGTCGAGAATGTCCATGAGGCTGCGCAGCCAGGCATATTGCGGCGCATCGGTAGACGGTCCGCCCTGCTTGTAGATCCAGTGGGCGGCCACGCCGCGCTCGGCCTGGTCCTGCATCTCCTCGGTGCGGATCTGGATCTCGATGCGCTGGCCGAGCGGGCCGATCACACCGGTGTGCACCGAGCGGTAGCCGTTCGGCTTGGGAACCGAGATGTAGTCCTTGAAGCGCTGCGGCAGCACCTGATAGCGGCCGTGCAGGAGGCCCAACGCCTGATAGCACTGCGCCACGTCGGCGACGATGATGCGGAACGCCATGATGTCGGAGAGCTGCTCGAATGAGACGTTCTTCGTCTGCATCTTCCGCCAAATCGAATAGGGCGACTTTTCCCGGCCCGAGACCTGAGCGTCGAGCCCACCCTCCTTCAGCGTCCTGACCAGCTCGGCCTCGATCTGCGGCACCAGCTTGTCTCCGCGCTCGCGCAGATAGCCCTGGCGCGCCAGCACCGAGGCCCGGCCATCAGGATTGAGTTCGGCGAAGGCCAGCTCCTCGAGCTCGCGCTTCACATTCTCCATGCCGATGCGCGAGGCTAGCGGCGCGTAGAGGTCCATGGTCTCGCGCGCGATGCGCCGGCGGCGCGCCGGCTCCTTGATGTGATGCAGCGTGCGCATGTTGTGCAGACGGTCGGCGAGCTTCACCAGCAGCACGCGGATGTCCGACGACATCGCCAGCACCAGCTTGCGCAGGTTCTCGGCTTCCTTGGTGCTCTCCGACTGGATCTCCAGGCGCGAGAGCTTGGTGACGCCGTCGACCAGGCGGGCAACGTCCTCGCCGAACAGGCTGGCGATCTCGTCGCGCGTTGCGTCGGTGTCCTCCAGCGTGTCGTGCAGCAGCCCGGTGACGATCGAATCGGTATCGAGGCGCATCTCGGCCAGCAGGCCGGCAACCTCGACGGGATGGGAGAAATAGGGGTCACCCGAAGCGCGGAGCTGGTTGCCGTGCTTCTTAAGCCCGTAGACATAGGCGCGGTTGAGTATATCCTCGTCCGCATCCGGATCGTAGGACTGTACGCGTTCGACGAGTTCGAATTGGCGAATCATGGCACTCGTCCCACTATATGGGGTCGAATGCGTCCACTCCACGGCGTTTGCGCGAATAGCAGGCTGAACCCTGTTAGGGCTCAGCCCGCCGGCCGGCTATTCCGCGACGTCGTCTTCCTCGGCCATCGGCAGCGCCTTGGGCTGGGCGGCTTCCGCACCGCCCTGCGCCAGCGCCGCGGCCAGTTCCTGCTCGAGCTCGGCCATCTCGTTGACCTCCTCGGGCTTGTCGACGTCGGCGTGCTTCTGCATGCCCGAGATCAGGGAATCCTTGAGGACTGCCTGGTCGAGCTTCATCTCGGCGATCTCGCGCAGCGCCACGACGGGGTTCTTGTCGCGATCGCGATCGAGCGTGATCTGGGCACCGGCAGAGATGTCGCGGGCGCGCTGCGAGGCGAACATGACCAGTTCGAAACGGTTGGGAACCTGCAGGATGCAGTCTTCGACGGTGACGCGCGCCATGGGCGGGAACCTCAGAATTTCCTGGAAGCCGGCGGTTATACCCGCCCCGGCCCAAAAGGCAAGCCGGCGGCCTAGAAGGGCTCGGCGACCTGGTCCGGCGGCAGGGCCTTCATGAGGTCGCCGATCGTCGCGCCTGACACCGGGTGGCGCCAGTGGGGGGCGAGATCAGCCAAAGGCCGCAGGACGAAGGCGCGCCCCGCCATCCGGGGATGCGGCAGAACGGTCCTCCCACTTCCGGGAGCGGACATTTCCCCACGATAATCGAGCAAATCCAGGTCGATCAGCCGGGCTGCATTGGGCACGCTGCGGACCCGGCCGAAAAGGTCCTCGATCTCGTGCAGGATGACGAGCAGATCGTCGGCGGACAGGGAGGTCGCGATCTCAGCGACCACGTTCACGAA
>JAGNNA010000403.1 GCA_017990895.1 Reyranella sp. | reverse complement strand
GGCGCCATCGACATGGCGAAGATCGAGCTGCAGTACGGCAAGGATCCCGAGGTTCGGAAGATGGCGGAGAAGATCATCGCCGACCAGGAAAGGGAAATCGCCGAGATGAAGGCCTGGCTGGCCAAGAGCGGGAAGTAGACCGGGCCCGCGCGACCGGTGCGGCGCGATCAGCGACGGATCGCGTCCCGCTCCCTCATCCCCGCAACCCCCACCGCCACGGTCGCCGCCACCATCACTCCGGTGATCGCGAGCAGCGCGATCGGCAGCGACGCCGCCGTCAGCAGGGCGCTCGCCAGGATGACGCCGCAGGCGTTGGCGGTGCGCATCAGCGCGAAGACCTCTGCGCGACGATGCGGCGGCGCCAGCGTGTCGAGGACCAGCGAGTAATGGGTCGCCAGCGGCGCCAGCACGAGGCCGATCAGGATCGCGCCGGTGAGCGTCGTGGCCACCGAGAGACCGGCCGCCGCCAGAGCCGAGCCGGTGCACATGACCAGGAGCTGCGCCATCACGGTCCGGCGCGACGCCCGACGGTTGCGCACGCTGACCCAGAGCCCGCCCGCGACCGAGGCGAGGCACAGCGGCACCGTGAACAGGATCGCCAGCGCTGGCGCGTAGCCGAAGGCCAGGGCCAGGGCGACCGCGCCGATCTCGATCGCCGCCACGGTCGCACCGCCCGCCGCCGTGCAGGCGAGCCACAGCAGGATGGCCGGGCTCAGGATCGAGGTTCGTTCGCACGGGATTTCCTCGGGACGCACGGCGGGGCCGAGGCTCGGGATCAGCAGCGCCGGGAGTGCACCCACCGCCGCCATCGCCACGACGCCGAACACCGGGGAGACCGAGCCGAGGCCGGAAGCCACTACCGGCGCGACGACGAAGGTGAGTTCGTTGAGCGTGGCCGCGATCCCCAGCGCCCGCGACATTCCCGAGGCTGGCGCGAACTGGTTGAGGACGGCGCGCAGGATGCCGGCGGCGGCGCCGTTCACCAGGCCGGCGGCGGCGGCGAGCGCGATCAGCCAGGGCAGCGACAGCCCGTAGGCCGCGCCCAGCGCGATCGCCACCAGGGCGGCGGTGCGGGCGGCCAGCAGCAGCTTCAGGAAGGTGGCCATCGACAGGCCGCGGCCCCATCGCGTGAGCGGCAGCGCGCCCGCCACCTGCGCCAGGGTCATGGCAAGGATCATGGCGGCGCCGCCGCTCGCCTCGCTGCCCAGGCCGACGGCAAGCAGCGCGAAGGCGACCGGCGCGGCGGCCTGCGGGAAGCCCAGCGTCGCCGACGAGGCCGCCCAGCGCGCGAGCTTCCATCGGCTGGAAGCGGGATCGCCACTCATCGCGCCGACCGCCTCCCGGCGAGGGTGACAAATAGGACACGCCCCGGCGCTTCCGACAGCCGATGCGGAGTCCGTACGGGAACAAACGCTGTGTCCCCTCCGTTCTCTCGCCGGGTGTGTCGAGCCGCAGGGGGTGTCCGGTATCTCCCGGACTGTCGGCTCGGGGAGTGCGTAATGGAAAAGACGTCGGTCCTGGTGCTGATCGCCGAGGATGATGCCGAAATTCGCAACATCCTGCAGATCACCTTCGAGGAGGGCGGCTTCGACGTCGTCCTCGTCTCGACGGGCGAGCAGGCCATCGAGGCGCTCGACGCGCAGGGCGAAGACCTGCGCGCCGTCGTGACGGACATCAAGCTCGGCGGCAACGTGTCGGGTTGGGACGTGGCGAGGCACGCGCGGGAACTCAAGGCGGACATGCCGGTCGTCTACATGACCGGAAGCGAGGGCAAGGACTGGCCGTCGCTGGGCGTGCCCAACAGCATCCTGATCTCGAAGCCCTTCGCGCCCTCGCAGGTGCTGACGGCCGTCTCCCAGCTCCTGAATGCCGGCCCGCCGCCTGCCGACTGAGGGCCGGCCGGGCCGGGATCGCTGATCGCCATGATACGGACTGTCTATACAGGCGGGGCTGTCCCGCCAACGGCCTTGCCAACGCTGCCTCCGACGGAAAACATGCAACGTCGTGGACTCCCGCCTGTTGGCGGGCACGTCTTCAGCGGAGGTTCCATGTCGAGAAAGTGCCGTTCGCGGCGATGTTCCTCATTCTGGCCGGCTGCAGCAGTAGCGGCACCACCGGCACCGCCGGCGGCAACCCCGGCGCCACCGGCGCGGCCTCGGAGCGCTACATGGGCGTCCGGTCCAACGTCAACGCGACGTGGAACGGCACCACCAGCTCCTCGACGATGCTCATGCAGCGCATCAAGGAAGATTCTGCACGCGGCGCCGCCAGCGGTGGCGGCGACACGAAGTACTGAGCTGTGGCGGCACAGGGTTCATTCTCCGCACAGATTGCGGCGAATGGAGGTCACAATCGTCGCTTCGAGCACGCTGGGTATGGGCCACTGTATCCAACGCTTCGGGCAGACGCCATGCGCATCGTGTTGGCTGAGCGCAGCCTCGTCGCTCGCGCACCCTACCCCACCCCCAACAACCTGAGCAGCTTCGTCTGCCGCTTCAGCAGGTCCGCCAGCGTGTAGCGGTCGAGGACGGTCATGAACGCGACGAGCGCCTCGTCGAGGATGCGGGTGAGTTCGCAGGCGGGGGCGATGGTGCAGGTATCGCATTCGACCAGGTCGAAGCCCTCCTCCATCTCGCGCAACACGGCGCCGACGTTGATCGTCTCCGGCGGCCGCGCGAGGCGGATGCCGCCGGTGCGGCCGCGCACGCCTTCGACGTAGCCCGCCTTCCCCAGATCGTGCGCCACCTTCATCAGGTGGTTCTGCGAGACTCCGTAGGCGCGGGCGATCTCGGCGATCGAGCAGACCCGGTCGGGCTGGGCGCCGAGATGGATGAGCACGCGCAGCGCGTAGTCGGTGTAACGGGTCAGGCGCATCTGGTCGGGTCCTGCGACACGGTGGCGAACGGGCGTTCACAATACATGTATTGTCTTTACATGTTTAGCTCTCGGGCATAGATGTATTTTTAATACATGATTGGAGCAAGGCGATGACCGGCCTGGCATTTGGCGAGATCGAGGGTGTCGACGAGGAAGGCTTGGCCCGGCTGGTGAACCGCTTCTACGCCGCCGTCCGCGCCGACGCGATGATCGGCCCCCTCTTCAACGACGCGATCGACGACTGGCCCCATCATCTCGAGAAGCTCGCCGCCTTCTGGTCGTCGCTGATGCTGAGCAGCGGCCGCTACAAGGGCATGCCGATGGCGGCCCACCTGAAGCACCGAGCGCGGATCACGCCCGCCATGTTCGACCGCTGGCTGGTCCTGTGGCGCGAGGCGACCGAGGCGGAGATGCCGCCCGCCGCCGCGCAGTCGATGCAGGCCAAGGCGGCCCGCATCGCGGAGAGCTTCAAGCTGGCGCTCGGCAGCCGGGCGCTCCAGGGCATAGGTTGAGAAGGAGTCGTGTCATGACTGCGTCTGCCCACATTCCCCTCGTCGATCTCGGCGTCCACCACCGGGCGAGCGGCTTCGGCGACCGGCTGGCCTATGGCTTCACCAAGACCCTGCGCTTCTGCGCCGACACCTTCTTCGCAAAGCGCTACGGCCATCGCGCCATCGTGCTGGAGACGGTCGCAGCGGTGCCCGGCATGGTCGGCGCCACGCTCACCCACCTGCGCTGCCTCAGGAACATGTGCGACGACAAAGGCTGGATCCGCACGCTGATGGAGGAAGCCGAGAACGAGCGCATGCACCTCATGACCTTCATCGAAGTGGCGAAGCCGACCCTGTTCGAGCGCTGCGTGGTGCTGGGCGTGCAGTGGGTGTTCTATCTCGCCTTCTTCGCGCTCTATCTCGTGAGCCCACGCACGGCGCATCGCGTCGTGGGCTACTTCGAGGAGGAGGCGGTGATCAGCTACACCCACTTCCTGGCCGAGCTCGACGAGGGCCGCACGCCCAACGTCGCCGCCCCGGCGATCGCGCGGCACTATTGGAAGCTGCTCGACGACGCCACCCTGCGCGATGTGGTCCTGGTGGTGCGGGCCGACGAAGCCCATCACCGCGACGTCAATCACGGCTTCGCCAACGAATTGGCCGGCCGGCCGATCACCACGCCGACCGCGCCCTATCCCGAACATGCCAACGACATCCGCCTCGCCGCGTAGAACAGGACCGATATGCCATCCCCCGCCCCTTACGGATCGAGCCCGGTTTTCGACGAGACGACGCTGCCCGATGCGCTGCGGCGCGAGCACCGGACGAAGGCCGGCGCGTGGGGCGTGATCCGCGTGCTCGAGGGCGAGCTGCGGCTCGTCCTCGACGATGGCCCGGGTGCGGGCGGCGACGGAACGATCCTGACGCCCGACCGTACCGGCCTCATCCGGCCGCAGCAG
>JAGNNA010000080.1 GCA_017990895.1 Reyranella sp. | reverse complement strand
GGCAACGGCGCGGGCAAGACGACGACCATCGCCATGCTGCTGGGGCTGCTGGAGCCGACCGGCGGCAGCATCGAGATCCTCGGCATCGACATGCTGCGGCGACGCTATGCGGCGCTGCCGCGCATGAATTTCTCTTCGCCCTATGTCGACCTGCCGCATCGCCTGACGGTGCGTCAGAACCTGCAGTTCTACGGCCGGCTCTATGGCGTGAAGAACCTCCGCCACCGCATCGAGGAGATCGCCGAGCACATGCAGGTGTCGGCCTTCCTCGATCGCCCGGCGGGCAAGCTCTCGGCCGGCCAGAAGACGAGAGTGGCGCTGGCCAAGGCGCTGATCAACCGGCCGGACGTGCTGCTGCTCGACGAGCCGACCGCCTCGCTCGACCCCGACACCGCCGACTGGGTGCGCGGTTACCTCGAGGATTATCAGCACGAGACCGGCGCGACGATTCTGCTGGCCTCGCACAACATGGCCGAGGTCGAGCGGCTATGCGACGACGTGATCCTGTTGCAGGCCGGCAAGGTCTTCGAGCGCGGTAGCCCCCGGGAGCTGCTGGAGCGGTTCGGCCGTGAGGACATGGAGGAGGTGTTCCTCGATATGGCACGCGGCCGTGGCCGCGGGCTCGACGCGCTGAAGAGGGAAGGAGACACGCCATGAGCGGCTCGCTCCAGCGCATCTACGCCCTCGTGCTGCGCCACATCTATCTCTGGCGCAGCTCCGTGATGCGCCTGGTCGATTCGATCTACTGGCCGGCCGTGCAGATGGTGATGTGGGGCTTCATGACCCAGTACCTGCTGCCGCAGGCTTCGTTCGTGGCGCAGGCCGCCGGCGTGCTGCTGTCGGGGCTGCTGCTGTGGGAGGTCGTGGTCAGGGGCAATCTCTCGCTTTCGATCGCTTTCCTCGAGGAGATCTGGTCGCGCAATCTCGGCCATCTCTTCGTCAGTCCCATTCGTTCGTGGGAGCTGGCCGCGGGAATCATCGTCGCGTCGCTGCTGCGCACCCTCCTGGGCATGATCCCGGTGTCGTTGATGGCCTGGGCCTTCTTCGGCTACTCGATCTACACGCTCGGCCTGCCGCTGCTGGCCTTCTTCGTGATCCTGCAGATGTTCTCCTGGTCGATCGGCCTCGCCATGTCGGGCCTGGTCATGCGGGTGGGGCAGAGCGCGGAGAGCTTCGCTTGGGCGGCCGTCTTCGTGCTGATGCCGGTGAGCGGCGTCTATTACCCCATCTCGGTGCTGCCGCACTGGCTGCAGGTCGTCGCCTGGGGATTGCCGCCGGCCTACATCTTCGAGGGCATGCGCTCCATCATGCTGGAGAAGACGGTTCATTGGGACATGCTGGGGGTCGCCTTCGGCCTGTCGGCCGTCTACCTCGTGATCGGATTCCAGGTCTTCCAGTGGTTCTTCCGTTCATCCCGCCGGGCCGGTTCCCTGCTCGGGCAAGGCGAGTAGAATGGCGGCGTTTCCGGAGGTGAGTTGATGTTCAAGCAGGTGATGGTTCCTGCTCTCCTATCGCTCGCCGCCGCAGCGTGTTCGACCGTCGACAAGTTGGGCAGCGAGCCCATCAAGCCGCCGAAGCCCGTACCGGCCTGGTCGAGCGTCTATACCGTTCCCTACGATGCGATGGTGGCGTGCCTCGCGGCTCCGGCCGCCAGCGGCTTCGTCGTGAACGTCGAGCCGTCTTCGGCGCCCGGCACGACGACGGTCCTGTACGTGCCGCAGAGCGCCCCGCAGGCGGAATCGCGCTATGTTGTGAAGCGTGTGCCCGGCGGCACGATCCAGGTCGACTGGATCCGCGTCGGCACGGTGGGTGGTCTCGACTGGCTGGACGTCCAGGCCCGCCAGCGCGCCAATCGCTGCGGCGGGATCGGCTGATCCGGCTACCGGGCGTTCAGCACTGCAGCACAGGCCGCCGGCAATTTCGGCCGGTAGGGCTTGGGCGGGGTGGTCGGCGGAACGACCGGTGCCTTGCGGAACCATGACTCGAGAGCCTCGCCGCAGCCGTCGTCCTGGGCGTAGTCGGCCTGGGGCTGGCAGTGTGGATTGCCCGGTGGGCAATAGAGACGGATATGGAAATGCGAGTCGTGCCCGTACCAGGGGACCAGCTTGCGCAGCCAGGAGCGGTCGCCGCCGGTCGTCTGGCAGAGCCGCTGCTTGATCCACTTGTTCACGAACATGCGGTCGAGATGCGGCATCTGCGCGGCCGTCCTCAGCAGGAAGACGTGCTGCTCGTTGAAGACCGAGTCGTCGATGCCGCTGTCGTCGGCGAGAACCAGCGATCGAAGGCGCGGATTCTCGCGATCGGCCGGCGCGCGGCGAGGCCCGGGTTGGCGCTCGAACCAGATGTCGGCGTCGAGGCCGATCTGGTGGCTGGCATGGCCGGACGGGGCGGGACCGCCACGCGGCTGGCCGATGTCGCCAATGTAGAGATGGGGCTGGCCTGCCGTCCGGATCTTTTCCGACAGGGTCTTGATGAAGTCGATGGTGACCGGCTGGCCCCAGTAGCGGTTGCGGCTGACCCTGATCGCCTCGTAGCCCGGCCCCTCCAGCGGCAGCGCCTGTGCTCCCTGCAGGCAGCCCGCAGTGTAGAAACCGATCGACTGGGCCGCGCCGGGCGCGGCCGTCTGGACCGTCGCCCAGTCGTCGGCCCGCGCCGCGTTTGTCAGGAAAAGGAGACCCGCGATCAGCGGAACCACGAAGCGCATCATCTTGTTGCCACGATAGTCGCTCGCTAAGACTTTGCCCATGACGGACTACGAGTTCCTCGAGATCGACCGCCAGGGCGCTGTCACCTTTCTGACATTGAACCGGCCGCAGCGGCGCAATGCGCTGACGCACCGCATGATGCTGGAACTGGAGGACGCCTTCGTCGGCATTGGCAACGATGCGGCGTGCCGCGTGCTGGTTCTTCGCGGGGCGGGCGGGCATTTCTGTGCCGGCGGCGATCTCGACACGATGGCCGATCTCCCGCCTGTGCCGCCCGGTGGCACGGACCCGCTGCTCCCGACCTATCGCCAATTCGGCAACGCGTTGCTCGCCCTGGAGGCCCTTCCGCAAGCGACCATCGCCGTCGTCGAGGGTTCGGCGGTCGGGGCGGGCTTCGGCATGGCCTGTTGTTCTGACGTCGTCATCCTGCGGGAGGATGCCCGCTTCGGCATTCCCGAACCGCGCGTGGGCTTCATCCCCTCTCAGATCATCCCGTTCCTGGTCAGGCGGCTCGGAGAAGGACCGGTGCGCGACCTCGCCGTGACCGGCCGCATCATCGATGCAGCCGAAGCCTACCGGCTCGGGATCGGCCGCTATCTCTGCGCGACCGGCGCCGAGGTGGAGGTGATGCTGCATGGCCTGCTGGAAGACGTTCTGAGGATGGAACCCAAGGCGTTGGCCGTGGCGAAACGGCTGGTTCTGTCCTGCGCGCAGAAGGAAGATCTCGACGTGCTCGACGAGGCGGCGGCAAATCTGGTCGGGCTCTTGCGCCAGCCCGAGGCGGCGGAAGGAATCCGGCATTTCATGACGAAGACCACGCCGTCGTGGGCCAGGAGGTAGACATGCGAAACTATCGCCACATCGAAGTGAGACCGATCGCCGGTGCACTGGGCGCCGAGATCCACGGCGTCGACATGGCCCGGGATCTCGATGCCGAGGTCGTGGCCGAGATGCGCCAGGCCCTGCTCGACCATCTCGTGATCTTCCTGCGAGGCCAGTCGGTGACGCCGCTGCAGCAGCTCGCCTTCGCGCGCAACTTCGGTGAGCCGGTCGAATATCCGCAGCTCAAGGGCCTGCCCGAATCGCCGATGATCACGCCGGTGGTGAAGCTCGAGCACGAGCGCAACAATTTCGGCGGCATCTGGCATTCCGACACGACCTATCTGCCTGTGCCTCCAATGGGCAGCATGCTGCTGGCACGCGAGGTACCGCCGTTTGGAGGCGACACGATGTTCGCCAACCAGTACCTGGCCTACGAGGTGCTGTCGGACGGGCTGAAGGAGACGCTCGACGGGCTGGTCGGCGTCAGTTCGTCAGCCAAGGCCGATGTCACCAAGACCCGCGAGGACCGCATGAAAGCGGCCGGTGCGGAACTCAAGGTGATGACGGCCGAGCATCCGATCGTGCGGACCCACCCCGAAACCGGCCGCAAGGCGCTCTATACTTCGGATGCCCACACGGCCCATATCAAGGGCTGGACCGAGAAGGAGAGCCTGCCGCTGCTGCGCTTCCTTTGGGAACATCAGACGCGGCCCGAATTCACCTGTCGCTTCCGCTGGGAGGCCGGTTCACTCGCCTTCTGGGACAATCGCTGCGCCATGCACAATCCGATCAACGACTATCATGGCTACCGGCGCGTCATGCACCGGATCACGCTGGCCGGCGACAAGCCGAGATAAGGGGAGAAGGGCATGTCCGGAGCAGGCGGTTTGCTGGCGGTCCTGGTGCTGGTCGTTGCCAATGGCTTCTTCGTGGCCGCCGAATTCTCGCTGGTGGCCGTGCGGCGGAGCCGGGTCATCGAGCTCGCCGCGTCGGGGCGGATGAATGCCGCGGCCCTGGTGCGCACCCTCGACCATCTCGACTCCAACCTCGCCGCCACGCAGCTCGGCATCACCATCTCCTCTTTGGCGCTCGGCTGGATCGGCGAGCCGGCGATTGCGCATCTGATCGAAGCACCGCTGGCCGAGATCTGGGGTACGACGGGAGGCATCAGCGCCTACGCAATCGCGGTCGGCATCTCCTTCGGCCTGATCACGGCGCTGCACATCGTGCTGGGGGAACTCGCCCCCAAGAGCCTCGCGCTCCAGCGCAGCGAAAGCACGGCGCTCTGGGTCGTCCGACCGCTCAGCCTGTTCCGATGGCTGCTCAGCCCGGCGATCCTGGTGTTGAACGGCATGGGCAATCTCGTGCTGAGATTGTTCGGCCTGCGTCCGGGAACCGGCGAGGAGTCGCTGCATTCGCCCGGCGAGCTCAAGTTGCTGGTCGAGGCCAGCCAGAATGCCGGACTCCTGCAGGATGCGCAGGAGGAGGTCGTGGTGCGCGCGCTCGACATCGGCACGCGCCGCATCGGCGAAATCATGACGCCGCGCACGGAGCTCGACTGGATCGACGTCAAGGACGACCGCGACGAGATCGTGCGGACGGTCCTCGAGAGCCCCTACGAGCAGATGCTGGTGGGAGAGGGCAGCATCGACAACCTGCTGGGCGCGGTCACAAAGACGGACTTGCTGAACCAGGTTCTGCCGGGTGGCACGCTCGATCCCGCCGCGGTGGTCGCGACGCCCCTGATGGTCCACGAGGCCATGCCGATCTTCAAGGTGCTGGAGCAGTTCAAGAAGACCCCCGTGCGCCTGGCCGTGGTGGTGGATGAGTATGGCGGCATCGAGGGCATCGTCACACAGGCTGACTTGCTGGAGGCGCTGGCCGGAAACCTGCCGGAGGCGCCGGGCGAGGATCCCGATGTGGTCGGCCGTGAGGACGGTTCGCTGCTGATCGACGGGATGGCGCCCGTCCATGCGACGCTGGACCGGCTGCAGGTCGTCAAGCTTCCGGCCAGCACAAGGTTTCACACGATCGCGGGGTTTGCGCTCGCCCAGCTCGGCCATCTGCCGGTGGCCGGCGAGCAATTCACCTACGAAGGCTGGACCTTCGAGATCGTCGACATGGATGGGCGGCGCATCGACAAGCTCCTGGCACGAAGGACAACCACGCTCGAGGCCTGACTCTCAGCGCGCCGTCGGATTGAGCGTGATCGTGCCGACGGCGCTGCGCGCCGTCTCGGCGCGGGTGCCGCCGATGTTGATGTAGGCGAGATTCTGCCAGCGCTCGACGAAATTGCGCGCCCAGGGCGAGAGCATGTTGCCCGACTGGCCGAGCGGCGTCGCGAAGCGGCTGTTCTCGAGATCGCTGAAATCGTAGATGCCGCGATAGCCGGCGCCGTGCACGGCATCGAACGGCCGGTTTCCCCTGAAGGAGGGCGAGGCGCGATTCAGCGTCTGATTGCCGCCGTCCGCAGGGTAGCGCACCGATGCGATGTCGCGCAGCAGCGGCACGCCGTCGAACAGCGGATGGCGATGCGCGGCGTGGTGTTCGCGGCCCCATTGCCACTTGGTCATGTCGGGACCCTGACGACGCGAGATCCAGTCGAGTGCGCGCTCCAGCGCCAGCGCGATGGCGGCTTCGCAAGTCTCCGCGACCTTGGTCCCGCCGTCGTCGCACCAACCCGGCTTGTCGCGGAGGATGCGGACGATCAACGGCACGTTGGGGACGGCGATCGAATTGAAGAGGTCCTCGCCCAGTTCGTCGGCGAGCAGGCCGCGCTGCAGCTCGGTGATCCAGGCATCGTAGATCAGCGGCTCGGGGCGGCTCGCCAGCATGAACATGTTCCAGCGGCCGAGCAGGTCGCGCGCCTGTGCGGCGCGAGCGTTGCGCGGTTCGCCCTTCAGGAGAAAGGGCAGCATCTCGGCGGCATCGAGCGTCAGGTTGTCGGCCTGCATGACGATCATGCCGTAGACCGGATGGCGCTCGACCTCGGCCAGGAGTTCGGCGGCGCGCCGCTGGCGGTAGGGCTCGGCCCAGTCCCGGCTGATGAAGTGGCGATAGTCGTTGGGGACCAGGCGACCGTTGGCGTTGACGATCACGCCGCCGACCGGATTGTAGACGCGGGGCAGCTCGTCGAACGGCACAAAGCCCGCCCAGTCGTATTCCGAAGTCCAGCCCGGCACCGGCATCGAGCCATCGCCCTTGCGCCGGATCGGCACGCGTGCCGGAGAAATCAGCCCGACGTTCCCCGACGTGTCGGCAAAGACCATGTTCTGCATCGGCGAGACGATGCGGCGGACCGCTGCAAGGAACTCGTCCCAGTTCTGCGCCGAGCCGACGCGGGCGAAGCCCTCCGCCGACGTGTCGGCGCCGTCGAGCGCGGTCGCCTGCAGAGCCAGCACATGTCCCTGCGGCGTAAGGTTCTCGCCGCGACGGACGAAGTCGTCGATCACCGGACCGTGCCGCGTCTCCCGCACCCGCATCGTGACCGGATCGCCCCAGGCGACCGTGATGGTCTCTTCACGGACGACGAAGGGACGGGCGCCGTCGGGCGTGATGTAGCGGTTGGGGTCGGTCGGATCGACCCGCTCGACGAACACGTCCTGGCTGTCGAGGTTCGTGGTCGTGAAACCCCAGCCTATGGTTCCGTTATGGCCCAGGACCACGGCTGGCGACCCGGGCGAGGTGGCGCCGCGGATGTCGAAGCCCGGTCCGATCAGGCGGGCAAGGTACCAGACGCCGGGAAAGGTGAGTCCGAGATGCGGATCGTTGGCCAGCAGCGGGCGTCCGGATACGGCGTGCGCGCCTGAGAGCACCCACTCGTTGGAGGCTTCCCGCTTGCGCGTCACCTCGTTGTCGGTGCCGTGGAAAATGCGGTCGAGATCGATGTCCTTCACGGCGGCCATGACCATCGACAGGGTCGAGTCCTTGCTGTCGCCCGACGGCTCGATGAGGAACTTCACACCGTCCTCGCCGATCTTCTGCGACAGCCGCAGCCGCAGCAGTTCGGCCCTCCAGTTGCCGTCGAGGCCGAGCGCCATGAGCTTGGCCCATACCAGCGAATCGGCCGGCCGCCAGGGCTCGGGCCGGTAGCGTCCGCCGGATAGAAGCTTGATCAGCGTGAGTTCCAGCCCGTATTGCTGATCATCGTCCGAAATCCATGCATTGACGCCTGCAGCATACGCATCGAGCCGCGTGCGCATGGCGGGCGACAGGGCATTTACGCTCTCGGAAGCGCGGCGGTAGACCCCCAGGCCGCGCATGGTGCGGTCGCTGTCGACGAGGCCGCTGCCGACCAGGCGCGGCGGCACGAGTTCGGCCAGCCGTCCCTGGCCGATGCGTCGCATCAGCTCCATCTGCCAGAAGCGGTCCTGGGCGTGGACGTACCCCAGGGCGAAGGAGGCATCCTCGATCGAGCCCGCGATGATGTGCGGGACCGCGTTCTTGTCGCGCAGGATTTCGACCGGCGCTTTCAGGCCGGCCACGTCCATCGTGCCGCTGTAGCCCGGCAGGGCGCCGCGTACGTGGAAGTAGGTACCGGCAAGAAAGACCGCGAGCGCCAGCGCCAAGTCGACCAGGAACTTTCCCAGGAAGGCGGCGACGCGGAGCAACAGCCTCACCGGGTCAACCGCCCAGATAAGAGAGGATTGCTTCGCGGTCGGCGTCGAGGTCCGGCGCGGCCGGCCGTGTCGTTGGATCGGGGAAGGCCGACATCTTGAGCGGGTTGCCGGCGAGCTTCAGCATGCCGCCGCTGCCGTCCGGCACGTCGACCAGCATGTTGCGCGCGGCAACCTGCGGATGTTCGATGGCCTGTGCGATGTTGTTGATCGGACCGCAGGGCACGCCACCCTTGGACACCACGGCGATCCAGTGATCGGTCGTGTTGGTCTTCAGGACCGACTCGATTTCCTCTTTCAGCTTCTTCTGGCTCTTCTGGCGCAGCGCGTTCGTCTTGTACTCGGGGTTGGTCGCCATGTCGGGGCGGCCCAGCGCCTCGCACATCTTGATGAACAGGCCGTCGTTGCCCGCCGCGATGATCATCGAGCCGTCGGCCGTGGCGAAGGCCTCGAAGGGGGTGATGGTCGGATGGCGCGCGCCGAGCGGGCCGGGAATTTCCTTCTCGACCGTGTAGCGCATGATCGCGTTCTCGAGCAGCGCCAGCTGGCAGTCGAACATCGCAATGTCGACCTTGGTGGACTCACCGGTCTTGAGGCGATGGACGATCGCGGCGTTGACCGCGACGGCCGTGTAGAGCCCGGCGCCGATGTCGCCGATCGACATGCCGACCCGGCTGGGCGGCTGGCCCTCGTTGCCGGTGATACTCATGATACCGCCCTGGCCCTGCATGACCATGTCGTAGGCGGGGTCCTTGGAATTCGGGCCGGTATGGCCGAAGCCCGAGGCCGAGGCATAGATCAGCTGCGGGTACTTGGCGTGCAGCGTCTCCCAGCCGTAGCCCAGCTTCTCCATCGTACCGGGGCGAAAGTTCTCGACCACCACGTCGGCCTTCTCGAGCAGCTTCTCGAAGATCTTGCGGTGCTCGTCGTTCTTGAGGTCGAGGGCGATGCTCTCCTTGCCGCGGTTCACCGAGGCGAAATAGGTCGACTTGCCGTTCACGAAGGGACCGTAGGCGCGGGCGTCGTCGCCCCCCTTGGGCGGCTCGACCTTGATCACCCGGGCACCCATTTCGGCCATCAGAAGGGTGCAATAGGGGCCCGCCAGGATGCGGGAGAGATCGATCACGAGAATGCCCGACAGCGGGCCCTTGGTATTCTGGGTCATCCTCGGTTCTTAGCCAGTGGATCGCCATGAATCCAGCCACACATTGGCCGCCGCCGCCGAGATCACGATGGCGCCGCCAAAGAGGGTCAGATCGTCCGGCTTTTCGCCATCGAACAGCCACACCCAGACCGGGCCCAGCACCAGTTCGAGCAGGCCGAGCAGCGAGGCCTGGGCTGCCGGAATGCACTTCAGGCTCGCCATGTAGAGAAGCAGGCCGATCGCGAGCTGTCCCGGGCTGAGGGCGAACAGCCAGGGAAGCTGCGACCAGGTGACGTTCTCGGGATGGGCAAAGGGCAGGGCCACGAGTCCGGAAATGACGCCCGCCAGCCAGATCGAGGGCGTCATGCCGATGTCACGCCGGTGGCGGACAACCACATAATTCCCGCTCATGCACAGGACCACGATCATCGCGACGGCCATGCCCGCGAGCGCGCCGGGCTGCAGGGAACCGGCCACACTGATCGCCAGGCCGACGACGGCCACCGCCATGGCGAGGATCGTGTGACCATGCAGGGGCTCGCCCAGGAAGACCCGGGCGGCGATGGCGGTGATGA
Source organism: Reyranella sp. (assembly GCA_017990895.1). Lineage (GTDB taxonomy): Bacteria > Pseudomonadota > Alphaproteobacteria > Reyranellales > Reyranellaceae > Reyranella. Next base: position 6,385 of record JAGNNA010000080.1, on the reverse strand, counting down.
AGGGCGTCGCGCCGAACATGATCAGTACGTTGGCGACCGGCGCGAGACCGAGCGCCAGGATGAAGCTCACGAAACTGCCGGCAAGCAGGACGGCGCTGAGCAACAGGGCCGGACCGCCGTTGCGCACGTCGATCAGGACCTGCCGGCGCTGCCAGATCAGCAGCGGCAGCATGGTGATGACGAGAAGGGCCGACCGCCAGAACGACACGTCCCACGCGGGAAGGTCGATCCGCCGCACGATTACGCCCGCCGTACTGAAAGCAGTTGCCGCGACGACGGCGAACAGCACCCCGAGCAGGGCGGAACTTGGCGGGGCGGTGGACGTTTTCATCGAAGCGAAGATGTGAATACGGATCGACCGTGCCCCCGTCCATCGATTCCCTGGATTTGCCGCCGTTCAAGCCGCGCTTTCCGTGGTGGGGACCCGACCTTCAGACCATCGCGGTTCTCCTGACGGGGGCTGGCGCGACGGATCTTGCGCCGCATACGAGCGAGCGCATGGCCTTTCCGATGGCCGACCGGACCGGCGATATTCTCCTCGGCATGCTCGATCGGCCGGCACAGCCGGTGGCGGACCGGCCGCTCGTCCTGCTGATCCATGGCCTGACCGGCAGCGAAGACAGTTTCTACATGCTGAACGCGGCACGCCACCTGCTCGACAGCGGCTATAGCGTCCTGCGCCTCAACATGCGCGGTTCCGGCCCCTCGCGCCCCTACTGCCGCGAACACTACCATCTGGGCCGCACGGCCGATTTCCGCCGGGTGCTTTCACAACTGCCGGAAGACCTGACCGACAATGGCATGGTGGCGGTCGGCTATTCGCTGGGCGGCGCCATGTTGCTGAAATACCTGGGCGAGGAGGGATCTTTCTCGCCTCTGAGGGGAGCTGCCACGATCTGTGCCCCGATCGACCTCCTGCGCAACTGCACGCACATGTCGCGGACGCGCAACTGGCTTTATCAGGCCTACCTTCTGAACGACATGAAAGCCGAGGCGCTCGCGCCGGGGGCTCTGACCTCGCCCGAAGAGCGGAAGATCATCAAGGTTGCGCGCAGCGTCAGGGAGTACGACGACCGCTTCATCTCCCCGCGTTACGGCTTCCGCGGCGCCGAGGATTACTACGAGCTTTGTTCGCCGCTCACATTCATGCCCGAGATTCGCGTTCCTACGATGGTCATCGCCTCGTGCGACGATCCCTGGATTCCCGTCGAGTATTATCGGGAGTTCAACTGGGCCGACAATCCATCGCTCTTACCGCTGATGCCGCCGACCGGCGGACATATCGGGTTCCACGCCCATGACAGCACGCGGCCCTGGTGCGATCTCGCGGTGGAGAAATTCATCGACCGGCTTGCTAGTATGGAGACGTGATCCTCGATCTCCCGCCGTTTCGTCCTCGTTTCCCCTGGTGGGGTGGCGATCTGCAAACCTTGGCCAGCTTTTTGAGCCCACGCCCGAAGGATCTCGCGCCCCACACGTCGCGGGAGTTTACCGTCGATCTGCGCGATGGAACGGGGGACAGTCTGGCCTGTACCCTCGATCGGCCTTCGGTAGAGGTCGCAGGGAAGCCACTTACGATCCTCATTCACGGGCTGACCGGCTCGCAGGAGAGTTCCTACATCATCAGCATGGCGCGGTGCCTGCTGGACGCCGGGGAACGCGTGCTCCGCCTGAACCTCCGCGGCGCCGGACCGTCTCGCGCAACCTGCGGCGGGCAGTACTATGCCGGTCGCAGCCAGGATCTCCGCGCCCTGCTGGCGAACCTTCCCGTGGAACTCAAGGAGGAGGGCGTCCGCGTGGTCGGCTACTCGCTGGGAGCAGCGATGCTGCTCAAGTATCTCGGCGAGGAGGGCGAGGGGGCTCCCGTGCTGGCCGCCGCGGCGGTCTGCGCCCCACTCGACCTTTCAGCCACCTGCCGCCGGATGCTGGAGCGCCGCAATCTCCTCTACCACTGCCATCTCCTGGGGCAGATGAAGGTCGAGGCCACTGCACCGGGCGCACAGATCCAGGAGAGCGAGAGGGCCGCCATCCTTGGATCGCGCACCATCTGGGAATACGACGAGGTCTTCATTGCGCCCCGTCACGGCTTTGCCGGCGCAGAAGATTATTACGAGCGCTGCAAGCCGGTGAGGTTCATGAAGGACATCCGTGTACCGACCCTTGTGCTGGGCGCGCTGGACGATCCTTGGATTCCGGGCGCGCTCTACAGCGGGTACGAGTGGGCGGCCAACAAGGCGCTGATGCCTCTGCTGCCGCTGCGGGGCGGCCATGTCGGATTCCACGGCTCGGGCAGCCGCATTAGGTGGAGCGACCAGGCCGTCATGAAGTTCTTCGAGGTCGGGGCGGCATGCCCGAAACACGTCTCACTCGGGACATGATGTGGTGCCGATCATCGGTCAGGCGAGGCCAGCGGAAGGAATCCCGAGATGGGTGAGGCACAGCCAATGGCGATGATCGTGGGCGTGGCGTGTTCCCTGGTCGCACTCGTACTTGCATGGCGCGCCTATCGCGGCGCGTCGGAGGAGCAGGAGCGGCGCCGGCGCGAACGGGAGGATCGCGAACGGCGCTAAGGGCGAGTGAGAGCCAGCGGCTCGGCGGGCGGCCCGTCGCGCAACAGCGTCTGCAGGAGCGCTCCGAGTTCGAAGGGCTCGAAGCGCTCGGCCGATGCCGCGATCTCGTCGGCGGTCCACCAGCGGTGGCCCAGCGTCCAGCTCCGTTCCTTCTCATCGAGGCCCGACGTGTCGATCTCGCCGCGGTCGGTCCGAGCCAGGAAGAAGCGCTCCCTGTGCAGCACGTCCTTGCCGCGCCAGCTCATGCGCCGCTCGCGCGACCACACCCATTGAGGTGTGCCGATCACCGGCAGTTTCGTTTCCTCCCCGGCCTCGCGGACGGCCGCCTGCGCATAGTCCTCGCCCGGATCGACCATGCCGCCGATCATTACCCAGAAGGGATCGAAGAAAGGATTGGCAGGGTCGAAGACCTGGGGATCGTGGACGTTGAACAGGAACAGCCGGTCCTGCGGATCGAGCAGGATCAGGCGGGCCGACGGGCGCTCGATCATGCGCAGATGATCACTTCGTCTTGAGCAGGCGGGCCGCGTCGATCGCACCGTAGGTCAGGATGCCGTCGCAGCCAGCCCGCTTGAAGCAGGTCAGCGTCTCGATCAGCACCTTGTTCCAGTCGAGCCAGCCACGATCGGCGGCGCCCTTCAGCATCGCGTATTCGCCGCTCACCTGATAGGCGTAGGTCGGGACGCCGAAGGCGTCCTTCACGCGGCGCACGATGTCGAGATAGGGGAGGCCCGGCTTCACCATCACCATGTCGGCGCCTTCCTCGATGTCGAAGCCCACTTCGCGCAGCGCCTCGTCCGAGTTGGCATAGTCCATCTGATAAGTCTTCTTGTCGCCCTTCAGCGCGCCCGAGCTGCCAATGGCGTCGCGGAACGGGTTGTAGAAAGCAGACGCATACTTGGCAGCATAGGACATGATCTGTTCATGCTGGAACCCCTTGGCGTCCAGAGCCGCCCGGATGGCGCCGATGCGGCCATCCATCATGTCGGAGGGTGCCTGGATGTCGGCACCGGCCTCGGTCTGCACGATGGCCTGCTTGACCAGGGCCTTGACCGATTCGTCGTTCAGGATTCTCCCGTCGCGCACGATGCCGTCGTGGCCGTCGCTGTTGAACGGGTCGAGGGCCACGTCACAGACGATGCCGATGTCGGGAACCGCCTTCTTCACAGCCGTGATGGCGCGGCAGACGAGATTGCCCGGGTTGTAGGCCTCGCGCGCGTCGGGCGTCTTGGCCTTGGGGTCGGTTTCCGGGAAGATCGCGATGGCGGGAATGCCGAGATCGCGCGCCTCCTTCGCTGCTTCCGCAAACAGGTCGATCGAAAGACGGTCGACGCCCGGCATGGAGGCGACGGGCGTGCGGGTGTTCTGGCCCTCCTGGACGAAGACCGGCCAGATCAGGTCGTTGACCGAGAGCTTGTGTTCGGCGACGAGCCGACGGGACCATTCCTCGCCGCGATTGCGGCGCAGGCGGGTCGTAGGATAGCGGCCGAGGGTCGTGAAGCGGGCAGACATGAATGCTCTTATCGCGCGAACGGTCAGGGGCCGCAATGCGCCTCCTTTTCCTGCAGAAAGCCGGCCCCAGAGTTGATACGGTCCCCAAGATGGATTTCACGCTTTCAGAAGACCAGCGGGCGTTCCGCGATACGGCTCGGCAGTTCGCGACCGACCGCATGCTGCCCCAAGCCGCACGGTGGGACGCCGAGAAGATCTTTCCGGAGGAGGTGCTGCGCGAGGCCGCAGCGCTCGGGTTCGGTGGCATCTACGTGCGTGACGATGTCGGCGGCAGCGGCCTCAGCCGGTTCGATGCTGCGCTCATCATGGAGGAACTGGCGGCGGCGTGCCCCAGCACGGCGGCCTACGTCTCGATCCACAACATGGCGGCGTGGATGATCGACGCCTTCGGCGACGACGATCAGCGCCGGCGCTTTCTGCCCAGGCTCTGCTCGATGGAGCATTTCGCCAGCTACTGCCTCACCGAGCCCGGGGCCGGCTCCGATGCAGCCGCTTTGGCGACGCGGGCCGAGCTGCAGGGCGATCACTACGTGCTGAACGGCAGCAAGGCCTTCATCTCCGGCGGTGGCCGTAGCGACATCTACGTCGTGATGCTGCGCACCGGTGGCGCGGGCGCCAGTGGCGTCTCGACCCTCGTCGTCGAGGCGGGCACCGCCGGCCTCTCCTTCGGCAAGCAGGAGAACAAGCTGGGCTGGAACAGCCAGCCGACCGCCTCGGTGATCTTCGAGAACTGCAAAGTGCCGGTGGCCAACCGGCTCGGGCCGGAAGGCCACGGCTTCAAGATCGCAATGATGGGGCTCGACGGCGGGCGCATCAATATCGGTGCCTGCTCGCTCGGTGGGGCGCGCGCCTGCCTCGAGACGGCGTCGCGCTACGTCGTCGAACGCAAGCAGTTCGGCAAGCCGTTGGCCGACTTCCAGGCGACGCAATTCAAGCTCGCCGACATGGCGACCGAGCTCGACGCGGCACGGCTCATGATCTGGCGGGCCGCATCGCTGCTGGACGCAAAGTCGCCCGAGGCGACGCAGGCCGCGGCCATGGGCAAACGCTTCGCGACCGACGTGGGCTTCCGCGTGGTCAACGAGGCGCTGCAATTGCATGGCGGATACGGCTACTTGAAGGATTTCCCGCTGGAGCGCTATCTCCGCGACCTGCGCGTGCACCAGATCCTCGAAGGCACCAACGAGATCATGCGGGTGATCATTGCGCGCCGTTTGTTGATGGGATGAAAGAATGTCCGAAGCTGAAATTCTGTTCGATGTGAAGGACGGGCTGGGCGTCATGACGCTCAATCGTCCGAAGGTCCTCAACTCGCTGTCGCACGGCATCATCCTCGAGATGGAACGCGTGATGCCCGAGTGGGAGAAGGATCCTTCCATCAAGGCGGTGGTCCTGCGCGGTGCCGGCGATCGTGCCTTCTCTGCCGGTGGCGACGTGGCAGGCCTCTATCGCGAGATGCGGGACAATCCCTCGGGTACCCTGCGGCGCGACTTCTTCCGTGACGAGTACATCGTCAACCGTCGCATCTATCGCTATGCCAAGCCGTGGATCTCGCTGATCGACGGTATCAACATGGGCGGCGGCGTCGGCCTCTCGGCACACGGCTCGCACTCGGTGGTGACTGAGAAGTATCTCTTCGCCATGCCGGAGACGACCATCGGTCTCTTCCCCGATGTCGGCGGCGGCTATTTCCTGACGCGCCTGCCGGGTGCGCTGGGCACCTTCCTCGCCCTCACCAGCTATCGGCTCAAGGCCGCGGATGCGGTCTGGGCCGGGATCGCGCACGCCTTCGTACCGAGCGCGAAGATCGACGAGCTGCAGGCCGCGCTCGGTGCGGCGGACCTGTCCGGCCCGCGCGCCAATGAAAAGGTCGACGCCGTCATTGCCCGGTTTCAGGCGGATGCCGGCGAGCAGACGCTGCCGGCGCTGATGCCGGAGATCGATCGCTGCTTCTCGGCGGAGACGCTGCAAGAGATCGTTGCCAACCTGAAGAAGTCGAACAGCGACTTCGCGCAGAAGCAGCTCGCCGCGCTCATGAAGCTCTCGCCACTCTCGATGGCGATCACCCTGGAGCAGCTCAAGCGCTGTGCCAATCGGTCGTTCGAGGACACGATGACGATCGAGTACCGCATGTCGCAGCGCTGCATGCAGAAGGGCCACGACTTCTTCGAAGGGGTGCGCGCGCTGCTGATCGACAAGGACCAGAATCCGCAATGGAACCCGCCGACGATCGACGGCGTCACTCGCGCCCTGGTCGAGGAGCATTTCCAGCCGGTGTCCAACGACCTGTTCTTCGACTGAGG
>JAGNNA010000079.1 GCA_017990895.1 Reyranella sp. | reverse complement strand
CGATCACCGGCCCGAAGGCCTTGGAGGCATGGTCGATCTCGGCCTGGGTGAAGGGCACGAAGCCCCAATTGTCGCTCCAGGCGTCGTTGAAGATGGAGACGAGCGTGCGCACCTCTGCGTCGAACATCTTCATGTTGGCCGTGCGCACCTTGACCCGGCCTTCGAGACCGCCGCGCGCGAGCAGCTTGGCGCCGATCGTCTCGGGCGCGTTCTGGACGTCGTAGTCGTAGGAGAAGACGTCCTTGGCCTTCACATATCCGCAGGCCTCGACCCGCGGTCCGGAATATGGCGGATCGTAGGGCACCATCAGGACCGGCCGACTGTCGAACCCGTGGATCAGCAGGCCCACCTCCTCGTTCACGGAGAGGCTGAAGGGGCCGGTCACGTGCTTCATGCCCTTGGCCCGCAGCCAGCCCTCGGCCGCGGCGAACAGGGCGGCGAAGATCGCCGGATCGTCCTCGGCGGCCAGGCAACCGAAATGGCCGGTGCTGTCGCCGTACCGCTCGAGATGGGCGCGATCGATCTGGGCCGAGATCCGACCGACCACCTTGCCGGCCCGCCGTGCGAGGAAGAAGCGCACCTCGACATGCTCGAACAGCGGGTTCTTGCCTGGCGTGAAGGCTTCCCGGCGCTCGACGTCGAGCGGCGCGACGTAGCCCTTGTGGCCGGCGTAGAGCCGCTTGGGGAGCGCGATGAAGGCGTTCAGGTCGGCCTTGGACTCGACCGGCGTGACGATGGTGTCGAACGAAGCCATTGACGCCTCAGGCTGCCAGGGCGGCCGGCGCGCCGCCGTTGAACACGATGCGACCGTCGGGTTCGCAGCGCGTGCGGTCGGCTTTGAGCGCGCGGATGTCGAGGGTGATCCGCCAGCCTGCGGTCCCGCGCTCGATGCCGATCAGGTGGTAGCGCGCGCGGCCATACTTGCTTTCCGGCGCCGCCGACGCCGAGGTGACCCCGACCACCGGGACGGCGCCCTGCGGGCCCGCGATGCGCGCGACTTCACTGCGATGGTTGTGACCGTGCAGCACGATCTCGCAGCCGACCCGGCGGATCATCGCCTGGAAGGCGGCGGCGTCGGTCAGCCGCTTGAAGCGAGATTCGGTGGTGAGCGGGGGATGATGGATCATCACGACGCGGCACAGGCCTTCTCGGCCGAGTTCCTCGAGCAGTTTCCCGGCGGCGGCGATCTGCGCTTCGCCCAGGGTGCCGGTCGCCAGCAGCGGCGGCTTCGGCACGCCGCTGTTCAGGCCGACCAGCGCCACCGGGCCGCGCCGGCGCACGGTCGGGAAGACCTCGAAGTCGGCGGTCGGCGGTTGACCATCGCCTGCCATGTAGGCGCCCCATCGACCCAGCCCCTCGCGCCACCGGGTCGCGACGTAGACGTCATGGTTCCCGGGAATCACCGTAACCTCGTCCGGCGTCCCCAGGGTCGCCAGCCATTTGGAGGCGCGGGCGAATTCGTCGGGCAGAGAGATGTTCACGAGATCGCCGGTCAGCGCGATGTGGTCCGGCTTCTGCGCCACGATATCGGCCACGATGCCAGCCAGCGCCTCGGGGCGATGCAGCTGCACGCGATTGCGCCACCAGTTGAAATACCCGGTGGCGCGCTTTCCCAGCAGATCCATGGCGCGCGCCTGCGGCATCGGCAGATGCGGATCGGACAGATGCGCGAGGGTGAACATGGCGGATGCGCCCCTAGCGGGCGCCGCCCACCACGCGGAGCGTGCGGTCGTCGAGAACGCCGAGCTGGCGGCCGATGCCGGCCATGACCTCGATCATGTGTTCCAGCTGTTCCTTCGTGTGCACCGCGCAGACCGAGCAGCGCAAAAGCGACACGCCGTTGGGCGTCGCGGGCGGCACGGCCACGTTCACGTAGATGCCGGCATCGAGCATCGCCCGCCAGAAGCCGATGGCGGTCATGCGGTCGGGCAGGTGCACGCCGACCACCGGCCCGTGCTCGGGCCCGAGCTTGAAGCCCTTGGCGGCGAGGCCGTCGTAGAGCGTGGCGACGTTGGACCAGAGCTGCGTGCGCAGCTCGGGCTTGGCCTTCACCACCTTCAATGCCTGCCGAACCGAGGCCACGATCGACGGCGGCAGCGAGGCCGTGAACATGTAGGAGCGCACCGTGACGCGCAGGATGTCGAAGTCGGGATCGTTCGAGACGCAGTAGCCGCCGATCGCGCCCAGGGTCTTCGAAAAGGTGCCGACGATGAAGTGGCAGTCATCGAGAACGCCGGCCGATTCGCACAGGCCGCAACCGTTATCGCCCAGCGCACCCAGCGAATGGGCCTCGTCGACGATCACATACGCCTTGTACTTCTTGCAGACGTCGATGAACTCGCGCAGCGGCGCGCTGTCCCCCAGCATCGAATAGATGCCTTCCAGCACGACCACGCGATTCCCCGGACGATCACCGAGCCGGCGCAGGCGCGCCTCGAGGCTGGACGGGTCGTTGTGCTTGAAGCGCACGACCTCGGCCTGCGTCATCTTGCAGGCGTCATAGATCGAGGCATGGCTGTCGGCATCGATCAGAAGCTGATCGCCCTCGCCCGCCAGGGTCGAGATCAGGCCGAGATTGGCCTGGTAGCCGGTCGTGAAGACCATGCAGTGCTTCTTGCCATAGAACTCGGCAATTTCCTGCTCGAGCGCCACGTGCTCGGTGTAGCTGCCGTTGGCGATACGCGAGCCGGTCGTACCGGTGCCCTCGGCGCGGATCGCCTCGATGGCCGCTTCCATGCAGCTCGGGTCGAAGGTCAGGCCGAAATAGTTGTTGGTGCCGACCAGCAGCATCTTGCGACCGTTGATGATCGCTTCGGTCGGGGAAAGGACCCGCTCCATGCGAATCTGGAACGGGTCGTAACCGGTGGTCCGAACGTCCCGATAGGCCTCGAGCAGGCCCGCATGCCGGTCGAACAGGCCCATGGCTAACGCCGGGCGCAGAGCTTCTGGATGGTGTCCGCGAGCTGGTCGACGGTATGGATCTCGGCCACGACGTTCATCGGGATCGAGATGTCGAAATGGTCCTCGAGCTCCATCACCATGTCCATGATGGCGAGCGAATCGATGGTCAGGTCCTTGGCAATCACCGTGTCGCCCGTGATCGGCCGCTCGCCGGTCTGGAACGGCGCCAGGTGACGACAGATTTCACGAATGACTTCACCACGCGACTGACCGATGACGCGGGCGCGTTCAAGGGTGTCGGTCATGCCGTCAGTTTCGACGATCATTTGATGGGCAGTGCGCAAAACGCTCTCCAGCGCCCGGGGGTGGGCGGTCACCTTGTGCCAGAAACAGCGATTCCGAGTGAAATGACAAATTGTTACGCCGTGTTTCACACGTCCTATAGCCAATGCTTCGCGCGATACCACAAGATCGTGTCCCGGAAGCCGGACGTGAGGTCATAACGGGGCTGGAAGCCGATCGCTGCGGCCAGCCGCCGGTCAGGCGCGGACCAGTCGGGGTGAAAGATCTCGTTCACCTTCCCCCGGGTGAGAATCTGGGCGTCGGCCCCCAGCGCCTGCCGCAGTTCGTTCCAGCGAGCGATGCAGGCCATGACACTCCGGGGCACGGCGACGCGCCACGGCCGTCGCCCCAGCGCCTCGCCCGCCGCCGTGGCCATGTCGCCATAGGTATAGGTCCGCCCGTCGTCGATCTCGTAAGTCGAGTTCGCCGGCAGCCGCTCGACGGCCAGGGCCAGTGCTTCGGCCAGGTCGGCGACATGGATGAGCGACAGTCGAGCCTCCGGTACGCGCGGCTGCGGCGCAATACCCGACTTGATCGCTCGGAAATATGCCAGCGTCTCCCGGTCGCCCGGCCCGTAAACGGCCGGCGCGCGCACGATCGTCCACGGGCCGGTGCGGCCCGCCACGACTGCCTCTCCGGCGCGCTTGCTCTCGCTGTAGGCAGAAAGCTGAGGCTCCCGGGCGGCAAGCGACGACAGCAAGAGCATGTGGGCGTCGGGTGCCAGGGCGGACAGGAGTGCCGCGCTGTCCCGGTTGACGGAGAGGAAGTCCCGGTCGGCCTTGGCCTTGATCAGGCCGGCAGCGTGGACCACCGCATCCGCGCCGGCGACCAGCTGGCGAAGGGCCTGCTCGGAGGAGACGTCGCCCAACACCAGTTCGGCATCGACCCCCGCCAGCGACGGCAGCGGCGACCAGCGGCGGACCAGCAGGCGCAGGCGCCAGCCGCGACGCGCGAGAGCGGCCACGAGATGCGGTCCGACGAAGCCGGTGGCCCCGGTGACGGCGACCAGCCTGCCCATGGCGAGCCGTCAGGCCGCTTCGGGCTTCGGCGCGTAGAGGCCGGCGAGGTAGTTGGCCTTGGTCCGGGCGCGCGACAGCTTGCCGGATGAGGTGGTCGGCAGGCCCAGGGTCGGCGGCACCAGCGCCACGTCGCAATCGACGGCGATCGCCTCGCGCACCGCGCCGGCGACCTCGCGGGCGAGATCGCTCCGTCCCTGCTCGCCCGACACACGCGCCAGTACGGCCACGACCACCCGCTCGCCCTCGCCGGTATCGATCGAGAAGGCCGCGGCGTCGCCGTTCTTCACGACGCGCTTGGCCTCGATCGCCCACTCGATGTCCTGCGGCCAGACGTTGCGGCCATTGACGATGATTAGGTCCTTCGCACGGCCGGTGACGACGATTTCGCCGTCCAGCAGGTAACCGAGGTCGCCGGTGTCGAGCCAGCCATCCACCAGGACTTCCCGGCTGGCCTCCGGCTCGCCGAAATAGCCCGGCATGATGCTGGGACCCGACACGAAGATGCGCCCGACCTCGCGATCGGCCAGCACGGCGCCGTCCGGACCGCGCACCTCGAGGCGATGGCCCGGCAGGACGCTGCCGCAGATCACGAAGCGGCGCGCCCGGCTCTGGTCTTTCGGATCCGCCGCCGGCACGGCGCGCTGGGTTTCGGCCAGCGCCGTGCGGTCGACGGCATCGGTCCGCACGCCCGTGTCGTGCGGGCAGAAGGTGATGGCGAGGCAGACTTCGGCCATGCCGTAGCTGGGAATGAAGGCGGTCGCGTCGAAGCCGAAAGGCTGGAAGGTCGTGGCGAAGCGCTCCAGCACGTCGGCCCGCACCATGTCGCCGCCGATGCCGGCGTGGCGCCAGCAACGCAGGTCGAGATCGGGCGGCACCTGCGCCGCCCCCCGCCGCACGGCGAGGTCGTAGCCGAAGCTCGGACTGTAGGAGATGGTGTTGCGGTTCCGCGAGATCAGGTTCAGCCACTGCATCGGCCGGCGGGCGAAGTCGCGCGGCGTCAGGTAGTCGATCGAGAGCTGGCTGGCCAGAGGCCCCATCAGGAACCCGATCAGGCCCATGTCGTGATAGAGTGGCAACCAGCTTATGGCGCGATCGCCTTCGACGACGTCGAGGCCGGCCGGCCCGACCATGCCGGCCAGATTGGCCATCAGGGCCCGCTGGGTGATCTGTACGCCGTGCGGGTGCCGCGTACTTCCCGAGGAAAACTGGATATAGCAGAGTTCGTCGGCGCCGAGCGGCCTCAGGTCGACCGGCTTCTCGGGCAGCGCGTGGATCGCCTCCATGGCGGCATGGAGGCGAATGGCGGGAAATTCCCGCGCCGCGTCCGCCAGATAGCCCGCGAGATCGTCGAGGCCGACCGCAGCGACCGCCCCGGAGGCAGCAAACTGGCGGCGAAGCTGGTCGAGATAGGCTTCCTTGCCGCCAATGCCGACAGGAATCGAGACCGGCACCGGCAGCAGGCCGGCATACTGGGCGCCAAAGAAGGAATCGAAGAAGCCCGGCCAGGTATCGGCGGTGATCAGGATGCGTTCGCCGCGTTCGAAGCCGGCGCCGATCAGCTTGCGGGCAACGACATGCGCCCGGTCGCGAATCTCGCGCCACGGCAAGACCGAGAGCTGCTCGCCCTTGGCATTATAAAAGGTCACCCCCGTCTCTCCCTTCGCCGCATAGTCGAGCATCGCAGGCACCGAGGCGAAGCCGGCGCGATGAAGGGGCAGCGTGGAATTGCGGGTGGGCAGCGTTTTCATCGGAAGGCGGGTCTCCTAGCAGAGGGGTCGGGGCCCCTCAAGACGGGCACCGCCGGCCGCCCGGCCCAAGTTGACACACCCGGACCCCGGTAAGATAGTGCCCGCCCCTCGCCAAAACCCGGAGTTTCCATCCCGGAATCGTCGGATCGGCGGGGGTTTTTGGTTTTTTGAGGGAGGCTCGCTGTGATTACGGCTGTGATGCCGACGTACGGTCGCAAGGACGTCGTGTTCGAACGCGGAGAGGGTAACTATCTCTACGCGGTGGACGGCCGACGTTACCTGGACTTCACGTCCGGCATCGCCGTGAACGCGCTGGGCCACTGCCACCCGCATCTGGTGAAGGCGTTGACCGAACAGGGCTCGAAGCTCTGGCACACGTCGAACCTGTTCCGGGTCGGCAACGGCGAGAAGCTGGCCCAGCGGCTGGTCGAGAATTCGTTCGCCGACACGATGTTCTTCTGCAATTCCGGCGCGGAGGCCATCGAGGGCGGCATCAAGCTGATCCGCAAGTATCAGTACATGAACGGCCAGCCCAAGCGGTACAAGATCATCTGCTTCCAAGCCGCCTTCCACGGCCGCCTGCTGAACGCGCTCGCCGCGACCGGCAACGAGAAATACCTCGAAGGCTTTGGCCCGCCGGCCCCCGGATACCTGCACGCGCCGCTCAACAACACCAATGTCGTCCGCGACATGATCGACGACGAAACCGCCGGCATCCTGGTCGAGCCGATCCAGGGCGAAGGCGGCATCCGCGCCACCACTCCGCAGTTCCTGAAGGACCTGCGGGCGATCTGCGACGAATTCGGCCTGCTGCTGTTCTACGACGAGATCCACACGGGTTTCGGCCGGACCGGCAAGCTGTGGGGCTACGACTGGTCGGGCGTGAAGCCCGATGTCGCGGCGATCGCCAAGGGCATGGGCGGCGGCTTCCCGATCGGCGCCTTCATGGCGACCGAGAAGGCGGCGGTCGGGATGGTCCCCGGCACGCACGGCTCGACCTATGGCGGCAACCCGCTGGCCACCGGCGTGGCCAATGCGGTGCTCGACATCCTTCTGGCGCCCGGCTTCATCGACGACGTGCGCGAGAAGGGCGAGTACCTGAAGGGCAAGCTCCAGGAACTCTGCAAGAAGCATCCCACGGTGTTCGTCGAGCAGCGCGGCATGGGTTTCCTGCAGGGTCTCCAGTGCGCCCCGTCGGTACCGGTCGGCGACATGGTGAACAAGCTGCAGTCGCTGGGCCTGCTGGTCCCACCGGCCGGTGAGAACGTGGTCCGCATCTTCCCGGCTCTGATCGCCGACAAGGCGGCGCTGGACGAGGGCATCGCGATTCTCGGGCAGGCGGCGGAGTCCTTCGAGGCGGCGTCCAAGGCCGCCGAGTAGGCGCCATGGCAACGCCCAAGCATTTCCTCGACCTCGACCAGGTCGATCCCGGTACGCTTCGCCAGATCCTCGATCACGGCAAGGCGATGAAGAAGGCACGGTCCAGCGGCGGGCACGACCAGCCGCTGGCCGGCAAGACGCTCGCCATGATCTTCGAGAAGCCCTCGACGCGCACCCGCGTGTCGTTCGAGGTCGGCATGCGCGAACTCGGCGGCCAGACGATCATGCTCGGCCGCACCGATACGCAACTCGGCCGCGGCGAGACCATCGCCGATACCGCGCGCGTGCTCAGCCGCTACGTCGACATCATCATGATGCGCACCACCGTCGAGGAGAAGCTCCTCGAGATGGCGAAGTACGCCACCGTGCCGGTGATCAACGGGCTGACTGACAAGACCCATCCGTGCCAGCTGATGGCCGACGTCATGACCTACGAGGAGCATCGCGGTCCCATCCGAGGCAAGTCGGTGGTCTGGTCTGGCGACGGCAACAACATGGCGACGTCGTGGATCCATGCCGCCGTCCAGTTCGACTTCGAGCTGCGCATCGCCTGCCCGCCCGAACTGACGCCGCCGGCCGACGTCGTGCAATGGGCCGAGAAGTCCAAAGGCCGCATCTCGATCGGCCACGACCCCGAGTCGATGGTGAAGGGCGCCGACTGCGTCGTCACCGACACCTGGGTGTCGATGGGCGACGAGGATCCCGACAGCCCGAGCGCCGCGCGACGGCACAATCTGCTGCGCGCCTATCAGGTCGACGAGCGCCTCATGAAGCAGGCCAGGAAAGACGCGATCTTCATGCACTGCCTGCCCGCCCATCGCGGCGAGGAAGTGACCGCCGAGGTGATCGACGGTCCGCAGTCGGTCGTGTTCGACGAGGCCGAGAACCGCCTGCACGCCCAGAAGAGCATCCTGGCCTGGTGCCTGTCTTGACGTCGCCGTCGGGAGGACCTCCTTCCGATGACTGGGACCGCGTCCTTCCCTTCCAGCTGGACGCGCTCGGTGTGCGCGGCCGGTTGGTCCGGCTGGGTCCCGCCCTGGATGAAGTGATCGAACGCCACGGCTATCCCCTGGCCGTGGCGCGACCGCTCGCCGAGTCGATGGTCCTGTGCGCCACCCTCGCGACCTCGCTCAAGTACGACGGCATCTTCACCCTGCAGATCACCGGCGATGGGCCGATTCGTCTGCTGGTCACCGATCTCACCAGCGACGGCGCGCTGCGCGGCTATGCGCAGTTCGATTCCTGGAAGCTCGCCATCGCGCTGGGCAGCGGCAACGAGGACGTTCCCGACGGCTACATCCCCAAGCTGTTTGGGCAGGGTCGCCTCACCTTCACCGTCGACCAGGGCCAGCACACCGAACGCTACCAGGGGGTGGTGCCGCTGGAAGGCGCGACGCTCGCGGACTGCGCCCACACCTATTTCCGGCAGTCGGAGCAGCTGCCGACCGGCATCAAGATAACGGCACGCCGCGACGACACGGGCGATGGACACCGCTGGCATGCAGCCTCCCTGATGGTCCAGCAGATGCCCGAATTCGATGCCGGCCGCGTCGACATCGATGCCGAGCAGCGCGAGGACGATTGGCGCAAGGCCGTGATCCTGATGGCCTCGGCCACCGAGAAGGAAATGCTGGATCCGGCGCTTCCCGGAACGACCCTGCTCCATCGCCTGTTCCACCAGGAAGGGCCCAGGGTCTTCGACCGGCGCTCTTTCGAGGCGCGTTGCCGCTGCAGCCGCGAGCGCATCGACCGCGTGCTGCGCGGGATCCGGCGCGACGAACTCGCCGACCTGCGCGACAAGACCGGCCGCGTCTCGGTGAAGTGCGAATTCTGCTCGACCGAATACGCCTACGACGACAGCGACCTCGACCGCCTCTACGCCGCGGCCGAGTAGAGGTCAGTCGGCGAGCGCCTTGTCATAGAACACCGACCATTTGACGTCGGGATAATCGAGCACCGGGCCGCAGCGCGCGAAGCCCGCGTTCTCGTAGACCTTCCAGGCGGCGTAGTGGCTGTCCCCGGTCTCCAGCACCAGACGCTTCAGCCCCTCTTCCCGCGCCATCGCCTCGATGCGCGCCATCATCTGCTCGCCGATCTTGCGGCCGCGATGGCTCGGCCGTGTGTACATGCGTTTCACCTCGCCGACCCCGTCGCCATGCCGCTTCAGCGCGCCGCAGGCCACCGCCGCACCGCAGTCGTCGCGGGCAACGAAAACCGTGGTGCTGGCGTCCGCCATCTGTTCCACGGTGAGGTGATGGCAGTGCTCCGGCGGCGTCAGTTCCAGCAGGACCGCGTTGAGCTCGGCGACGAGCGCGCGGACCTCGTCCTGCAAGGGAGTCTCGATTGCGATAGTGATGGCCATGGTCGGCGGACCAGCCCTGGATCACTGAGGCGGCGGCAGAGACGCCACGACTCGTTCCAACGCCTCGGTGACGAGCGGCATGTCCCTCTGCACCGTCCGCCAGACCAGATTGAGGTCAACCCGACCGTACTCGTGAGCGATGATGTTGCGCACCCCGATCATGGCCCTCCACGGAATCGAGGGATGAGCATCGCGCGTACTCTCGGAGACTCGGCGGGCGCATTCGCCGACCAGTTCGAGCATCCGCTCCAGGGCGCGGAGCAGCGTGCGGTCCGTGTCGAGGTCTTGCCGGGAACGACCTTCGACAAAGGTGCCGATCTCGCGAACGAACTCCAGCATATCGACGAGGGTCGCCCGATCATCCTTATCAGGCGGCATAGAGCAGCTTCTTATGCCGGCGAATCGATGCAAGACGGTACGGATTGGTCACACTGGCCTCTCCGATCAGATCGACCGGGCGCCCAAACAGATCGACTAATTCGTCGCGCAGTCTGGCGATGTCGAAAAGACTCCATTCGGCGTCGGGTACATATTCGACGAGCAGGTCGACGTCGCTGTCCGGACGCGCATCTCCCCGCGCCTGCGAGCCGAACAAGGTCAGCTTGCGGATCTTCCAGCGTCGACACAGGGCATCAAGCTTGTCCGACGACGGGGGGACGAACGAGGCCATAAACTCACAATAGCACCTGTCCCTCGTGTCCCCAACCTGCCGGCTACCCGTGCGGCACCAGCACCTGGCGCACGGTAGCCACATCCTGCAGGCGGTCGAAGCCTACGTTCAGTTCATCGAAGCCGATGCGCTGGCTGACCATGCGGTCGACGGGCAGCTTGCCCTGCTGGTAGAGCGCGATGAAACGCGGGATATCGCGCACCGGTACGCAGCTTCCCATGTAGGAGCCCTTGATGGTTTTCTCCTCGCTCACGAGGCCGCTCTGCTTGAACGAGAAGTCGGCGGAGATAGGCGACAGGCCGGCCGTCACCGTCGTGCCGCCCCAGCGCGTGACGAGATAGGCCGTCTCCATCGCCTTGATGGTGCCCGCGAGATCGAAGGCATAGTCGACGCCGCCGTTGGTCAGATCGCGCACCTGCTGCACGTGATCCACGTCCTTGGCATTCACCGTGTCGGTCGCGCCGAGCTGGCGGGCGAGGCCGAGCTTCTCGTCGGAGAGATCGATGGCCACGATGCGGCCGGCGCCCGCGAGCACCGCGCCCATCAAGCCGCTCAAGCCCACGCCGCCGAGACCGACGATGGCGACTGAGCTGCCGGGCTCGATCTTTCCAGTATTCACGACGGCGCCGACGCCCGTGACGACGGCGCAACCGAACAGCGCCGCCACGTCGAGCGGCAAGCTGCGGTCGATCACCACGACCGAACCGCGATCGACCACGGCATATTCGGCGTAGCAGGAGACACCGGAGTGATGGTTCACCGGCTTGCCGTCCATGTGCAGGCGATGATGACCCGAGAGCAGCTGGCCCGCGGCGCGCGGGCTGATCGAGCGCTCGCAGATATAGGGGCGGCCTTCGAGGCAGCGGCGGCAGCGGCCGCAGCTTACGTTGAAAGTGAAGCAGACATGATCGCCCACTTTCACATCGTGGACGCCGGCGCCCACTTCGACGATCTCGCCGGAGCCCTCATGGCCCAGCACGATCGGCACGGGACGCGGCCGATCGCCGTTTATCAGCGACAGGTCGGAATGGCAGAGACCGCCGCCGCCGACCTTGACCAGGACTTCGCCCTCGCCCGGCGGATCGAGGTCGACCTCGACGACATGGATGGGCTTCGACTTGGCGAAGGGGCGGGGCGCACCGCAGACCGTGAGAACGCCGGCTTTCATCTTCATGCGATTCCTCCATCGACCCGGACCAGCGATCCGGTGGTGAAACTCGATTTACTCGACGCGAGATAGAGTGCGGCCGTAACGATCTCCTCAGGCTGGCCGCTGCGCTTCAGCGCCGCGGTCGGGTTGGCCTTGTGCTCCTCCGGCCAGGCCTTGGAGACGTCGGTCAGGAAGCGGCCCGGCGAGATGGTGTTCACCCTCACCTTCGGCCCGTATTCGAAGGCGAAGGCCTCGGTGAGCGCGTTCAGCGCGGCCTTGGCGCCGGCATAAGGCGCGATCTGGGGCCGCGGACGCAGGGCGCCGGCGCTGGACACGTTGATGATCGAACCGCCCTCGCCCGCCGCCATGCGGCTGCCGACCAGCGACATCAGGCGGAACGGCGCCTTGAAGTTCAGCGACACGATGCGGTCGAAGAGCTGTTCCGAAGTCTCCAGCGAAGAGGGGGCGAGCGGCGAGGAGCCGGCATTGTTCACCAGGATGTCGACCTTGCCGAACGCGGCGTAGGCGGCATCGACCATGCCATCGAGCTCCTGCCAGTTGGCAACGTTGCAGGCATAGGTCGCGGCCTTGCGGCCCATGGCCCGCACTTCGGCCGCGACCTTGTCGCAGGTCTCCAGCTTGCGGCTGGTGATGAAGACGTCGGCCCCGTGCTCGGCGAACGCCTTCACCATCTGGTAGCCGAGCCCGCGGCTGCCGCCGGTGACGAGGGCAACCTTGCCCGTGAGATCGAAATGGTTGGTCATGATGCGCCCGGTCAAAAAAGGATCATGACAGAAGCATAGCGCCAGTTCCTTGCTTAGTGGCATGTCACTTGCTTAGTCTGTCTCGGAGCGAAACAGCAGGCCGTCATGAGCATCCAAGTCGCGCTGCATCATCGGACGACCTACCGGTACGACCGACCCATCGAGCTGGGGCCGCAGATCGTGCGTCTGCGTCCGGCCCCGCATAGCCGGACCCCCGTCCTGTCCTATTCGCTGAAGGTCACGCCGGCCCAGCATTTCATCAACTGGCAGCAGGATCCGCAGGGAAATCACCTGGCCCGGCTGGTCTTTCCCGACAAGACCGACCTGTTCGATGTCACGGTCGACCTGGTGGCCGATATGTCGGTCATCAATCCCTTCGACTTCTTCCTGGAGCCATCGGCCGAGAAATGGCCCTTCGCCTACGATCCCTCGCTGGCCGAGGAGATCGCGCCGTTCCGCAAGCTGGAACCACTCGGACCGAAACTGTCGGCCTGGCTCGCCTCGGTCGACCGCAAGGAGCAGCGCACGATCGATTTCATCGTCGGCCTGAACGCCCGCCTGCAGCGCGAAATCGGCTACATCGTCCGCCTGGAGCCGGGCGTGCAGAGCTGCGAGGAGACGCTCGCGCGCGCCAAGGGATCGTGCCGCGACACCGGCTGGCTTCTGGTCATGATCCTGCGCCACCTGGGCTTCGCCGCGCGCTTCGCTTCGGGTTACCTGATCCAGCTCGTCGCCGACGAGAAGCCGCTCGAGGGCCCGGAAGGCCCGACCCACGATTTCACCGACCTCCACGCCTGGTGTGAGGTCTATCTGCCGGGCGCCGGCTGGATCGGCCTCGACCCGACCTCCGGACTGCTGACCGGCGAGGGCCATATTCCGCTCGCCTGCACGCCCGAGCCATCGAGCGCCGCTCCGATCGAAGGTGCGCTCGAAAAGGCCGAGGTCGAGTTCGAGCATGCGATGACGGTGACGCGCGTGCGCGAGACACCACGCACCACCAAGCCCTACACCGACGAGCAATGGGCCACCCTGCTCAAGGTCGGCGAGGCGATCGAAAGCGACATCGGCCGGCACGACGTGCGCCTCACCATGGGCGGCGAGCCGACCTTCGTCTCCGTCGACGACATGGACGGGCCGGAATGGAACACGCTGGCGCTGGGCCCCGAGAAGCGTCGGCTGGCGGGCGTGCTGTTCCGCAAGCTTGCCAATCGTTTTGCTACCGGTCCGCTGCTGCATTTCGGCCAGGGCAAATGGTACCCCGGCGAGCAGCTCCCGCGCTGGGCGCTCGGCTGCTACTGGCGCAAGGACGGCGAGCCGATCTGGCGCAATCCGCAGCTCTATGCGCTCGAATCCAAGCCGGTCGGCGCGACCGTCGAGGCCGCGCATCGCTTCGCGCTCGCCTTCGCTCAACGCCTCCAGCTCGACCCCGACTATCTTTTCCCCGCCTACGAGGACACCTGGTACTACCTGTGGCGCGAGCGGCGCCTGCCCAGCAATGTCGTCGTCGACGAAGCCAAGGTGAAGGACCCGCTGGAGCGCGAGCGCCTGGCGCGCGTCTTCGAGAAGGGTCTCGAAAGCTCGGTCGGTTACGTGCTGCCGGTCATTCGGGATTCCAACGGACGCGGCAACGGCAATGGCCATGCCCCGCGCTGGCGGAGCGGTCCGTGGTTCCTGCGCTCCGAGAAATGCTACCTGATCCCCGGTGATTCGCCGATCGGCTACCGCCTGCCCCTCGATTCCCTGCCGTGGGCGGCACCCGGCGATACCGACATCATCGTCCAGCCCGATCCGATGGCGCCGCATCCCGACCTGCCGCCGCTCGACGCCTTCCGGCGTGCGCCGGTGCTGCGCCACCAGGAACCGAACCGCGTGGCCGACGCGGCCGGCGATGCCGAAGCGCGCCGCGAGGCGTGGCGGCGCGCGCTGGCGCCCGATCAGGGGCTTGGTCCAGCCGTCGGCAGTTCCGCAGCCGGCATCGTGCGCACCGCGATGGCCTTCGAGCCGCGCGACGGCCATCTCCACGTCTTCATGCCGCCCACCGAGCGCATGGAGGATTACCTCGACCTGGTGACGGCGCTCGAGGACACGGCCGAGGAGCAGGGCCAGCCGATCTTCATCGAGGGCTATACGCCGCCCGGCGATTCGCGGGTCCTGCACTTCAGCGTCACCCCCGATCCGGGGGTGATCGAGGTCAACATCCACCCCTCCGCGACCTGGACCGAGGTCGTCGACCGCACGGAGATCGTCTACGAGGAGGCGCGCACGACCCGGCTGGGCGCGCAGAAATTCATGATCGACGGCCGCCACACCGGCACCGGCGGCGGCAACCATGTCGTGCTGGGCGGCCTCTCGGCCGCCGACTCGCCGATATTGCGACGGCCCGACCTGCTGAAGAGCCTGCTGGGCTACTGGCTGAACCACCCGTCGCTCTCGTATCTGTTCTCCGGCCTGTTCATCGGCCCGACCAGCCAGCATCCGAGGGTCGACGAGGCGCGCAACGATGCGCTGCACGAGCTCGAGATCGCCTTCCGCCAGATCGCGCCGGGACGGCAGACGCCGCCGTGGCTGGTCGATCGCGTGTTCCGCAACCTGCTGGTCGATGCCACCGGCAATGCACACCGCACCGAGTTCTGCATCGACAAGCTGTTCACGCCGGATTCCGCCGCCGGCCGCCGCGGACTGCTGGAGCTGCGCGCCTTCGAGATGCCGCCGCACTGGCGCATGAGCGTGGCGCAGCAGGCACTGCTGCGCGGCCTGGTCGCCAAATTCTGGGACCATCCCTACGAACGGCCGCTCAGCCGTTGGGGCACGCGGCTGCACGACGATTTCATGTTGCCGCATTTCGTTTGGCAGGACTTCAACGACGTACTCTCGGATCTCGGGGAGGCGGGCTACGAGTTCGCGTCCGAATGGTTCGCCCCGCATTTCGAATTCCGCTTTCCGAAGCTCGGCGCAGTGGCGCAGCGTGGCCTCGAACTCGAACTGCGGCACGCGCTCGAGCCGTGGCACGTGCTGGGCGAGGAGCCAGGTGGCGGCGGCACGGTGCGTTACGTCGATTCCACGGTGGAGCGGCTGCAGGTCAAGGTCGCGGGCCTGAACGACCAGCGCCATGTCATTGCCTGCAACGGCTGGAAGCTGCCGCTGCGCGCCACCGGCACGGCTGGTGAATACGTTGCCGGCGTGCGTTATCGCGCCTGGCAAGCTGCGAACTCGCTGCATCCGACCATCGGCGTGCACGCGCCTCTCACTTTCGACATCCACGATTCGTGGAGCGGCCGCTCGATCGGCGGCTGTACCTACCATGTGGCCCATCCGGGCGGCCGCAACTACGACCGCATGCCGGTGAATGCCAACGAGGCCGAAGCGCGGCGCCGGGCCCGCTTCTTCGCTTTCGGACATACCGGCGGCCCCTCACCGGAACCGCGGCCGCTCGACAATCCCGAGCATCCGCTGACGCTCGACCTGCGGCGGGCCCAGGGCCTATAGTTCGCCCGCCTCACAGGCAGTCCGCCCCTTCGTTTCACCTTCAGTTTCCGGGCCCATGGAGTCGTTGCGCGGCCTCTCTTCCTCGCCGGCGAGCGCATACGACGAACTGGTCACCGGCCAGAAGTCGATCCGCTACCATTGGCAAGGCATCCTGAGCGTCATCCGCTCGCTGCCCAACGGGCTGGGCGAACGGGTAGAGAGCGCACGCCGGCAGCTCGACGAATCGGGCGCCACCGTCAATCTGCTGGACGATCGCGGCGCCGCACGCTGGACCTTCGATCCACTGCCGATGGTCATAGCGCCCGACGAATGGGCGGGCATCGAAGCCGGCCTGATCCAGCGCGCCAAGCTGCTCGACCGGGTACTGGCCGATGTCTACGGCCCGCAGACGCTCCTGAAACAGAAGCTGCTGCCGCCGATGCTGGTCCATGCCAACCGGCA